>JAQSXO010000138.1 GCA_029256625.1 Cellulosimicrobium sp.
GTGAGCAACGAGATCGAGATCGGACGTGGCAAGCGCGGTCGGCGCGCGTTCTCCTTCGACGACGTCGCGGTCGTGCCCTCCCGGCGCACGCGCGACCCGAAGGAGGTGTCGGTCGGCTGGCAGATCGACGCGTACCACTTCGAGCTGCCGATCCTCGCGGCGCCCATGGACTCGGTGATGAGCCCGGCCACGGCCGTCGCGCTCGGCAACCACGGTGGCCTCGGCGTGCTCGACCTCGAGGGCCTGTGGACGCGGTACGACGACCCGACCGCCCTCCTCGCGGAGATCGCGACGCTGGAGCCGGTCGAGGCCACGCGGCGCATGCAGGAGATCTACGCGGAGCCGATCAAGCCCGACCTCATCACGCAGCGCCTCAAGGAGATCCGCGCCGCGGGCGTCACGGTCGCCGGCGCCCTCTCGCCGCAGCGCACGCAGGAGCACTACCAGACGGTCGTCGACGCGGGTGTCGACCTCTTCGTCATCCGTGGCACGACCGTCTCGGCCGAGCACGTCTCGGGCGTCGCGGAGCCGCTCAACCTCAAGCGGTTCATCTACGAGCTCGACGTCCCGGTCGTCGTCGGTGGAGCGTCCACGTACACCGCGGCGCTGCACCTCATGCGGACCGGCGCGGCCGGCGTCCTCGTCGGCTTCGGGGGCGGGGCGGCCCACACCACGCGTGTCTCGCTCGGCATCCACGCACCCATGGCGACGGCGGTCGCGGACGTCGCGGCCGCGCGCCGCGACTACCTCGACGAGTCGGGCGGCCGCTACGTGCACGTCATCGCCGACGGCGGTGTCGGCCGCTCGGGCGACCTCGTCAAGGCCGTCGCGTGCGGCGCGGACGCCGTGATGATCGGCGCCGCGCTCGCGCGGGCCGAGGAGGCGCCGGGCCAGGGCTGGCACTGGGGCTCGGAGGCGCACCACGGGCAGCTCCCGCGCGGCGAGCGCGTGCGCGTCGGTACCGCGGGCACGCTGGAGGAGATCCTCTTCGGGCCGGGCCGTCAGGCCGACGGCACGCTGAACCTCGTCGGCGCGCTGCGTCGCGCGATGGCGACGACGGGGTACTCCGACCTCAAGGAGTTCCAGCGCGTCGAGGTCGTCGTCTCGCCGTACCAGCCGCGCTGAGCCGGGCCGTGGCGGGACGGATCGCCGACGGGCCGCGGCTGACGCGCGCCAGGAGGACTGCACGGGACGCGCAGCCTCCGGCCGAGGACGTCGTGTTCGGCCCGGTCGCGGACGACGACGTGGAGGCCGTCGTCGCGCTGTGGCGTGCGTGCGACCTCACCCGGCCCTGGAACGACCCGTACCGCGACGTCGCGGACGCGCGTCTGGGCGAGACGTCGACCGTGCTCGTGGGCCGCGCGACGCGCGACCTCCCGGAGGCGGCGTCGGGGGACGGCGGCGCGGTCCGGGCGGGCGAGGTCGTCGCGACCGCGATGGCCGGCGTCGACGGCCACCGTGGCTGGCTCTACTACGTGGCCGTCGACCCGCGCCTGCAGGGCAGCGGCACGGGGCGCGCCACGGTCGTCGCGGCGGAGGCGTGGCTCGCCGCGCAGGGCGCACGGGCGGTGCGCCTCATGGTGCGCTCGACCAACGACGCCGTCCGCGGCTTCTACGAGCGCCTCGGCTACGCCGACCAGGACTGCGTCGTGCTCGGCCGACCGCTCGGCGCGCCGGACGCGCGCGACGCCGGGCGATGACGCCCCGCCCCACCTGGGCACCCGACGCCGACGACCTGGCCGCGCTCGAGGCCGAGCACCGCGCGCGGGTCGGCGCGCTCGACCCGCTCGTCGCGGTCCCGGACCTGGCTGCCGCGCCGGGCGACGAGCGCCTGCTCGCCGTCCGGCTCCCCGACGGGTCGAGGGCCGCGGGTCTGGCCACGGTCGGCGACGTCGGCCCGGACTCCTCGGCCGCGCTGTTCCGTCCGCTGCGCGAGCACCGGCTGCGTGCACGGGCGGCGGGCCCGGACGTCGCGGGGGCCGTCACCGCACTCCTGGCCGCGTGGTCCGGGCGCGTCGGGCAGGATCCCGGTACCCCGCCCGACGGGGACGGCGTGCCGCAGGTGGGTCCGGCGCCGCGCGACCACGGGATGGTGCTGCTGTGGCCCAGCCGCGACGTCGAGGCGGTCGCGGCGCTCGCCGCGCACGGCATGCGCCCGACCGTGCACCTCGCCGCCCGGCGTGGCACCGCGCCAGGTGTCGCGGGTCGCGGTCCGGCGGACGTGGTCGTGCGCGACGCGATGCCCGACGACGTCCCGGCGCTCGTGGAGCACCAGCTCGCCGAGCTCGCGTACGACGAGCTCGTGGGCGCCGCCCGCGTGCGCCCCGGTGCCCGCGCGCACCTCACGACCCAGGTCGCGGGCGCGGTGGCGAACCCGGCCACCACGTTCCTCGTCGCGACGGCGCCGCCGACGGACGCTCGCGGGATCGTGCCCAAGGCCGGGACCGGGGACGAGGAGGTGCTGGGCGTCGTGGCGGTCGAGCCGCCGGAACGGTCCGGGGCGGTCGCCGGGACGGTCACGACCGGGCCCGTCGCCTACCTCGTGCTGCTGCACGTGACGGACGCCGCGCGCGGCGCAGGGGTCGGCGGCGCGCTCGTCGACGCCGCGCTCGCACGCGTGCGGGAGCCGGTCGGGCCCGCGGCGGTCGTCCTGCTGCACCACGGCGTCCTCAACCCGCTCTCCGCGCCGTTCTGGGCGCGTCAGGGCTTCCGCCCCGTGCTCACGACCTGGGAGCTCCCCGTCCGAGGACTGTCGGTCGGACGACGTAGCCTGTCCCCATGACGAGCTCATCCGGCACCCCCGGCACCGGTCCCGGCGAGGGCGCCGCGCTGGACGGCCCGATCGACCCCGAGAACCCGGCCGCGACCTACGTGCTCGAGCCCGAGGTCGTCGCCCCCCTCGCGCAGCGCGTCGTCACGGGCAACGAGGCGGGCATGCACCGCTCCATCCTGCCGTTCACGGGTGCGCCGCTCGCCGCGTTCCCGGTGTCCTCCGTCGAGGACGTCGCGCGGGCGGTCGACCGGGCGCGGGCGGCCCAGCCCGCCTGGGCGGCACGCTCCGTCCGGGAGCGCGCGGCCGTGCTGCGCCGGTTCGGGGAGCTCGTGCTCGCGCGGCAGTCGGACGGGCTCGACCTGATCCAGATGGAGTCCGGCAAGTCGCGGCGCAGCGCGTTCGAGGAGGTCGCGGACGTCGCGATCCTCACGCGGCACTACGCCCAGCGCGGGCCCCGCTACCTGGCCGACCGCCGGGCGCCCGGCATGCTGCCCGTCCTGACGGGCACGCGCGTGCACCGTCGCCCCGTGGGCGTCGTCGGCGTCATCGCGCCGTGGAACTACCCGCTGACGCTCGCGTTCGCGGAGGCCGTGCCGGCGCTCGTGGCGGGCAACGCCGTCGTGCTCAAGCCGGACCCGCAGACGACGCTCACCGCGCTGTGGGGCGCCGAGCTGCTCGAGGAGGCCGGGCTGCCCGCCGACCTGTTCCTCGTCGTCGCGGGCGGCGGGGACGTCGGCGCGGCCGTGACCGACCACGTGGACCACATCGCCTTCACGGGCTCGACGGCGACGGGCCGCAAGGTGGCGGCACGGGCGGGGGAGCGGCTCATCGGCGCGACCCTCGAGCTCGGCGGCAAGAACCCTCTCTACGTCGCGGCGGACGCCGACGTGCGCGCCGCGGCGCGCGGCGCGGTCCGCGCGTGCTTCTCCAACTCGGGCCAGCTCTGCGTGTCGATCGAGCGGCTCGTGCTGCACGAGGACGTCGCCGAGGCGTTCCTCGACGAGTTCGTGCCCCTCGTCCGCGAGATGCGCCTCGGGGCCGGGCTCGACTACTCCGCCGACATGGGGTCGCTCACGTCGCAGGCGCAGCTCGACCGCGTCGTCGCGCACGTCGAGGACGCCATCGCGCGCGGGGCACGTGTCCTCGCGGGCGGCGTGCACCGGGCCGACATCGGCCCGTGGTTCTACGCGCCCACCGTCCTGGACGACGTGCCCGACGACGCGGCGTGCGCCCGCGAGGAGACGTTCGGCCCGGTCGTGTCGGTGCGCCGCGTCGCGAGCGACGACGAGGCGGTGCGCGTCATGAACGACTCGGAGTTCGGGCTCAACGCGAGCGTGTGGACGTGCGACGTCGCGCGGGGCCGCCGGATCGCGGCACGCGTGGAGGCCGGGACCGTCAACGTCAACGACGGCTACTCCGCCGCGTGGGGCTCGGTCGGCGCGCCAATGGGCGGGTTCAAGGCGTCCGGCCTCGGGCGGCGGCACGGGCGCGAGGGGATCGAGGCGCTCACGGAGGCGCAGACGATCTCCGTGCAGCGCGGCGCCAACCAGGGCCTCACGCTCGACACGCTCTACGAGATCGGCGGCGAGCTCCCCAGCAAGGTGCTCACCTCCGCGCTCGACGTCATGCGCCGGCTGCGGCTGCCCTGACCGCGCGCGCGCCTGCCGCGCGGGTGCGTCGTCAGCGCCGCACGGCGTCCAGCACGGCCTTCGTCGCCGCGGGGACCTCGCGGACGCGGTAGAGCACGGCCTTCCACGGCTCGACGCTCGCCGCGCTGACCCCGATCCCGACGGCGTCGAGACCCGCGACGCGGCACGAGAACAGCGTGCGCGGCAGGTGGTAGTCCTGCGTGACGACCACCGCCGTGGCGACGCCGTACTCCGACACCGCGCGCGTGCACGTCGCGTGCGTGTCGAAGCCCTCGCGGTCCAGCAGGATCGCGTCGTCCGGGACGCCCCGGTCGAGGAGCCACGCGCGCATCGACCCGGGCTCGTCGTAGTCGTCGTGCGCGTCGCCGCTCACGAGGACGACGGGCGCGACGCCACGGGAGTACAGCTCCGCCGCCGCGTCGAGCCGACGGCGCAGGTACGTGGACGGCGACCCGTCGGGACGCAGCCCCGCGCCCGGGACGACGATCGCGTCGCTCCCCGGCACGTCCGCGGCGTCGGCGACGTGCGCGCGCCCCACCGCCTGCACGACGACGAACGGTGCCAGCACGAGCACCGCCAGACCGGCCGCGACCCAGACCGTCGCGCGCCGGCGCCGTGTCCAGCGCGGACGACGCCGGAGCGACCGACCGGGGGACGGCGCCGCCGACGGGGACTCCTCGGACGCGGGGGAGGTGGAGGTGGGCGGCGCCGGATCGTCGGTCACGGCCCGACCCTAGCGCCGCCGGAGCGCCGAGCAGGCGATCGTGGTCGGTCCGCCGTCACGGACGGACCAGGACCACCTGTTGGGCGGGTTGCGGGGCCGGGGTGTGGGGGTCAGGCGGGCGGGTCGAGGGTGGCGAGCTCTGCGGTGAGGTTCGCGTGGGCGCGGTCCTCCCACAGCGCGGCGCCCTGCGGGGTAAGGAACAGCGCACCGCCCGTGAGCAGGCCGCGCAGGACGGCGGCGCGACCGGTGCGGAAGGCGTCGTCGGGCACGTGCGCGTACTCGGCGCGGACCTGCCGGACGTAGCGCGCGTACCGGTCCGGCGCGGAGCCGAGGATCGCGAGGTCGGCGTCGGACACGAGCGCGCCCGGCCCGTCGCCCGTCGCGGGGGAGTGGTCGGTCGTCACGAGCACGAGCCGGACGACCTCCGCCACGGCCGCGGCGTCGAGGTGGCCCGCGAGCCGGGCGTCCGCCAGGTCGGCGGACCGTTCCTCGTCACGGCCCGCCTCGCCGTCGTGCACGGCGTCGTGGAACCACATCGCGAGCTGGGTCGCCGCGGCGCCCGCCGGTGCGCCTCCCGAGCCGCCGCCCGTCGACCCTCCCGACGCCGCACCGCCGCCCGCCCGCCCGGGCGCGACGTCGTCGTCGGGCACGCCGGGCGGCCGCCCCTCCAGGAGCGCGAGCGAGTCGAGCGCGTGCACCAGGTGCTCGGGCCCGTGGTAGACGCGGTGCGGCTCGTGCCAGCGCTCGACGAGGTCGACGCCGACGTCCCTGGCCCCGGGCAGCAGCGCGTCCCAGCGGGCGAGCAGCGCGTCGGCCTTCGCCGCGCGCCGCGCCCGGCCCGGCACGCGCAGCCCGGACGCCCCGAGCCGCCGGGCGAGCTCGCGCCCGCCGACGGCGACCGCCCCGGCCGCGACCGCGAGGTCGTACCGCTCGGCGGCGACGTCGTAGTGGTCGAGGTCGAACGCGCGGCGGCTCACGCCGATCGAGGCCGCGAACGCGTGCAGCTCCGCCAGCGAGGAGTCCGACACGAGATGGCTGAACAGCGTCCCGTGCGCGGGCCACGCCGGCGGGTCGATGAGGACGGTCACCGACCGAGCATCCCACCTACCACGCGCGGGACGCCGCCTCGACGACCTCGACGGACTGGCGCGCGATCGCGAGCTCCTCCATCGT
This sequence comes from Cellulosimicrobium sp., assembly GCA_029256625.1. GTDB lineage: Bacteria > Actinomycetota > Actinomycetes > Actinomycetales > Cellulomonadaceae > Cellulosimicrobium. The sequence goes on from JAQSXO010000138.1 coordinate 6,320, forward strand.
CGGCACGACCATGACGAGCGTGCTCGTCCAGTCGGGCGAGATGACGCGCGGCTCGCCGGAGCGCACGGCGTTGCGCTCCGGGTCGACGGCGAGGCCGAGCGGCTCGAGGCCCTCGACGACGGCGGCGCGCACGTCCGTGTCGTTCTCCCCGACGCCCGCCGTGAACGCGAGGACGTCGACCCGGCCGAGCACGGCGTGGTAGGCGCCGACGTACTTGCGCAGCCGGTGGATGTAGACCTCGAACGCCTGGCGCGCGTCCTCGTCGCCGGCGTCGATGAGCCGGCGCAGCTCGCGGAAGTCGTTGACCCCCGACAGGCCCTTGACGCCCGAGCGCTTGTTGAACAGCACGTCGATCTCGTCGATGCTCATGCCCGCGTTGCGCGCGAGGTGGAACACGACGGCCGCGTCGATGTCGCCCGTGCGGGTGCCCATGACGAGGCCCTCGAGCGGGGTCATGCCCATCGACGTGTCGACCGCGACCCCGCCGCGGACCGCCGAGGCGGACGCGCCGTTGCCGAGGTGCAGCACGATCGTGTTGAGGCCCTCGATCCGGCGCCCGAGCACGCGCGCGACCTTGCCGGACACGTACTGGTGGCTCGTGCCGTGGAAGCCGTACCGGCGTACCCCGTGCGCCTGCGCGACCTCGCGGTCGAGCGCGTACGTGGACGCGGCGTCCGGCAGCGTCGAGAAGAACGCGGTGTCGAACACCGCGACGTGCGGCACGTCGGGCAGCAGCTCGCGCGCGACCTCGATGCCCTTGACGTTCGGCGGGTTGTGCAGCGGGGCGAGCGGCGAGAGCTCGGAGATCTGGCGGACGACCTCGTCGTCCACGAGGACCGGCGCAGAGAAGACCGCGCCGCCGTGCACCACGCGGTGGCCCACCGCGTACACGTCCGCGTCGGCGAGCGTCGGGCCGACCTCGTCGAACAGGCCGAGCGCGATGCGCAGGGCGACGCCGTGGTCGGCGACCGGCTCCTCGCGCGTCGTCGTGTTCCCCGCGAACCGGTGCTTGATGATGCCGGTGTCCTCGCCGATGCGCTCGATCGTGCCCGCGGCGATCGCCTCGCCGCCGACGGGGTTGACGAGCTGGTACTTGAGCGAGGACGACCCCGAGTTCATGACGAGCACGGACCCGTGCGCCCCGTAGGCGCTGTAGGGGTTGGGGCGCTCGCCCTCGGGCAGGATCGTCATGAGGTGGCTCCTCGGGAGTGGCCGGAGTCGTGGGTGGAGTCAGCGGCGGAGTCAGCGGTGGGGCCGGCGGACGCGGGCTCCGTGGAGCCCTGTGCCTGGATCGCGGTGATGGCGACGGTGTTGACGATGTCCTGCACGAGCGCGCCGCGCGACAGGTCGTTCACCGGCTTGTTGAGGCCCTGGAGGACCGGGCCGACCGCGACGGCGCCCGCCGAGCGCTGCACGGCCTTGTAGGTGTTGTTGCCCGTGTTGAGGTCCGGGAAGATGAACACCGTCGCGCGCCCCGCGACGTCCGAGCCCGGCATCTTCGACGCCGCGACCGACGCGTCCACGGCGGCGTCGTACTGGATCGGGCCCTCGACGAACAGGTCGGGGCGGCGCTCGCGCACGAGTGACGTGCCCCGCCGCACCTTGTCCACGTCGGCGCCCGAGCCGGACTCCCCGGTCGAGTACGACAGCATCGCGACCCGCTGGTCGACGCCGAACTGCTGCGCCGTCGCCGCGGAGGAGATCGCGATGTCCGCG
>JAQSXO010000139.1 GCA_029256625.1 Cellulosimicrobium sp.
AAGGCGAAGAAGACCTTCACGCTCGACGACCTCGCCGCCCAGACGGCGGGCGTCGAGTGCCGCAAGGACGCCGGGGTGCTGGACGAGATCCCGGGCGCGTACAAGGACCTCGACGAGGTCATCCGCGCCCAGTCCGACCTCGTCGAGGTCGTCGCCCGGCTCACGACGCTCCTCTGCGTCAAGGGCTGACCGCGGGGCACGACCAGGCGGTCCTGGCGAGCCGACCAGGTGGTCCTGGCTCGTCAGGTTGTCCGGACGAGCCAGGGCCACCTGTTCGGCATGGATGGGGCGGGCCAGGGGTCAGGGTCGCGGATCTTCAGGGGCGATCAGCGGGGGAGACGGACGGTGAACGTCGTCCCGGTGGCACCCGGCTCGTCGGCGGTGGACGACGACACCTCGACGGACCCGCCGTGCGCGGTGACGATCGCGTCGGCGATGGCGAGGCCGAGGCCGGTGGAGCCGCCGGTGCGGTTGCGCGCGCCGTCGCCGCGCGTGAAGCGGTGGAAGAGCGTCGGGCGCAGGGTCGCCGGGATGCCGGGGCCGTCGTCGGCGACGGAGAGCACGACGTCGTCGCCGTCGGTCGCGAGTCGCACCTCGACGTGGGTGCCGGGCGGGGTGTGCGTGCGGGCGTTCGCGAGGAGGTTCGCGAGCACCTGCCGCAGGCTCGCCTCGTCGCCCGTGATCTCGAGGTCGACGTCCTCGCCCGGGTCCTGCCCGCCGGGATCGTGCGCCGCGCGGGTGCGATCCACGTCGTCCGTCGCGTCGTCGAACCCGTCGGGCGGTTCGGTCGCGAGGTCGACGTCGAGGTCCTCGCCGGGCAGGTCGAGGGCCCAGTCGTGGTCGGGGCCGGCGGCGTGGGCGTCCATGACGGCGTCGACGGCGAGCGCCGCGAGGTCGACGGGCGCGCGGTCGAGCGGCCGGCCCGCGTCGAGCCGGGCGAGGAGCAGCAGGTCCTCGACGAGGCCGGTCATGCGCACGGCCTCGGACTCGATGCGGTCGAGCGAGCGCGCGGTGGCGGGCGGGACGTCGTCGGGCGAGCGGCGCACGAGCTCGGCGTAGCCGCGGATCGAGGCGAGCGGCGTGCGCAGCTCGTGGCTCGCGTCGGCGACGAACCGCCGCACCTGGGTCTCGGAGTCGTGGCGCGCCTGGAGCGAGGTCTCGACGTTCTCGAGCATGCGGTTGAGCGCGGCGCCCACCTGCCCGACCTCGGTGCGCTCGTCGGTGAGGTCGTCGGGAACGCGCGGGATCGCGTCGATCTCGCCCTGCGCGAGCTCGAGCTCGGAGACGCGGCCCGCGGCGGCGGCGACGTCGTCGAGCGGCCGCAGCGAGCGCCGCACGAGCCACGTGCCGAGGAGCACGGCGGCGAGCAGGCCCGCGGCGCCGAGCGCGACCTCGATGAGCACGTACTCCTCGACCGTCGCGTCGACGGTGGTGGTGCTCGACGCGACGACGACGGTCTGGCCGTCGTCCGTGGTCCGGTGCACGGCGCGGAACGACCCGAGATCGGGCAGGTCGGTGTCGTGCGGGACGCCGTCGGCGGGCACGTCCTCGAGCGCGGCGATCTGCGCGTCGTCGAGCGCGACGCGCTCGAGCGTGGGTGTCACGTACTCGGCGAGCACGATCTCCCCGCCGTCGTAGCGCAGGACGGCGCTGCCCGGCCCGGTGCCGGCGGGGAAGCGGGACGGGTCGTCGGGCAGGTCGCTGGGGCTGGGGGTGGCGCCGGTGTCGTCCGGCGGCTGCCCGGGGCCGTCGCCCGGACGCTCCCCGAACCCCTGCGCGAGTCGCGAGCTCGCCTGCTCGAGCTCGTGGTCGAGCTGTTCGACGAGCTGGTTGCGCAGCGCGAGCGCGGACGCGGCGGCGAGGCCCACGGTGACGAGGAGCACGACTCCGGCGAGCACGAGGACGAGGCGGCGGCGCAGCGCGGTCGGCCGACGTGCCGGGGCTCCGTCGGCCGTCGCGGGGCGAGCGGGGGTGGGCGCCCGGCGCGCGTCAGCCACGGGCGTCGTCCGCGCCGTTCGCGGGCTTGAGCACGTACCCGACGCCCCGCAGCGTGTGGATCATGGGCTCACGCCCCTTGTCGATCTTGCGGCGCAGGTAGGAGATGTAGAGCTCGACGATGTTGGCCTGCCCGCCGAAGTCGTAGTTCCAGACGCGGTCGAGGATCTGCGCCTTGGACAGCACGCGGCGCGGGTTGCGCATGAGATAGCGCAGCAGCTCGAACTCGGTGGCCGTGAGGCGCACCTCCTCGCCCGCGCGGCGCACCTCGTGCGCGTCCTCGTCGAGCTCGAGATCGCCGACGACGAGCACGGAGTCCTCGCGCTGCGCGGTCGCGCCGCCGCGGCGCAGCAGGCCCCGCAGCCGCGCGACGACCTCCTCGAGGCTGAACGGCTTCGTCACGTAGTCGTCGCCGCCCGCGGTGAGCCCGGCGACGCGGTCCTCGACGGCGTCGCGCGCGGTGAGGAAGAGCACCGGGACGTCGGTGTCGCGATCGCGCAGCCGGCGCAGCACGGTGAGGCCGTCCATGTCGGGGAGCATGACGTCGAGCACGACGACGTCCGGCCCGGTCTCGCGCGCGGTGCGGATCGCGGAGTGCCCGTCGAGCGCGGTGGACACGTCCCAGCCCTCGTAGCGCAGCGCCGAGGTGAGCAGCTCGGCGAGGTTGGGCTCGTCGTCGACCACGAGGACGCGGACGGGGGAGCCGTCCGGGCGCGTGAGTCGCGGCTGGTCGGGGCGGCCGACGGGGGCGGTGGCTGCGGTCATGGACCCAGCGTCCCGCGGCTCGCGTGGGCGTGCCTGTGGTGACCCTGTGCGCGCGCTGTGCCGGGTGCGGTCGTGCCGCGGCCGGGGGGTCGGGGTGAGGTCGCCGCGCGGACGTCGTTGAATCCTTGACTTTTGATCAGTCGCCGTCAAAACTCGCAGCATCGGCAGCAGCCGACGTCCACGCACGCAGGAGTGCGCGCGCCGCCGGATGCCGAGGGGGCCCGGTGATCGACCGGGGACCGGACGCCCGGCTCGCGCTCTCGACGACGAGGGAGAAGCACGCATGGATTTGTTCAGCCGAACGACGATCAGGCGGGCGGTGGCGGCGACGGTCGCGCTGCCGCTCGCGGGCGGGGCGACGCTCGTGGCCGCCGGCCCGGCGGCGGCCGACGAGGAGGACTACAAGATCCTCGTGGTCGGCGAGACGCTCGGGTTCCGGCACTCGCACATCGACGACACCACGCGCGCGCTCGTCGCGCTCGGGGCCGACAACGGCTTCACCGTCGACGTGTGGGACCCGCCGAACGACTCCGCGGGCTGGTGGGGGAGCGGCTCGCCGGGCCAGCCCGACCTCACGATGGGCTCGACGCCGTTCACCAGTGCCGAGGACCTGTCGCAGTACGCGACCATCGTCTTCGCGTCGCCGGTCGACAACACGAACTCGCTCAACCCCGCGACGCCGCGCCTGCTCGACGACGCCGAGCTCGCGGCGTTCCAGGGCTACATCCGTGGCGGCGGCGGGTTCGTCGGCCTGCACGCGGCGACGGACACGATGCACACCGTCCCCTGGTACAGCGAGCTGACCGGCGGCGGCGCGCGCTTCGTCTCCCACCCTGCGCAGCAGACCGCGACCATGCGCGTCGAGAGCCCCGCCCACCCCTCGACCGCGCACCTGCCGGCCGTCTGGGAGCGGTTCGACGAGTGGTACAACTACACGACCAACCCGCGCGAGGACGTGCACGTCCTCATCACCCTCGACGAGTCGACCTACTCGCCGGGCAACGGCGCGATGGGCGAGGACCACCCGATCGCGTGGTGCCAGAACTTCGAGGGCGGCCGGTCCTGGTACGAGGGCGCCGGGCACACGGACGCGTCGTGGACCGACCCGCTCTTCCTCGAGCACGTGCTCAAGGGCGTCGAGTGGACCGCGGGCGTCGTCGAGGGCGGCGGCAACTGCGTGACGTTCCCCGAGGTCGACGCCCTCGTCGCCGGCCTGAACACCGCCGCGGTGGGCGACGGCGTGATCGCGGGCGCGATCTCGTCGCTGCTCGGCAGCGCGCGCAGCGCGGCCGACGCCGACGACCCGGCGACGGCCGTCCAGGTCCTCGGCGGCGCACGGTCGCTCGTCGACCACCTGTCCGCGGCCGCGGGCGACCGCGAGCTGCTCGGGTCGAAGATCGACGACCTCGTCGTCTGGCAGAGCGCGCTCGTCGACGACGGCCCGGCGATCGACCTCGCGGCCGAGGCCGAGCTGCGGACCATGGGCGGCAAGCAGTACGTCGCCGTGCGCGTGCTCAACGAGGACGACACCCCCGTCGACATCACCCTGGCCACGCCGTACGGGAGCAAGGAGTACGCCGACGTGGCGCCCGGGAAGAACGCCTACCAGGCGTTCGCGACCCGGCTCGTCGAGGCCCCGGCCGGGGAGGTGACCGTCACGGCCACGACCGAGCGCGACGGCGAGACCGTCACCGAGGAGCTCGTTCTCGCCTACGCCGGCACGGCCTGACGCGCCGTTCCGTCGCACCCTGACGGCGCCCGTCGCACCCCACGTGCGGCGGGCGCCGTCGTGCGCCCGGGTACAGTCGCGGCGTCCCGCATCCGCCCGAAGGAGCGACCGCGTGCCCCCGCACCCCGACCCGTCGCCACCGCCCGACCAGCCCGTCGGGAATCCTCGGCGGACGCCGCCCAAGGTGCCGCGCCCCGCGCCGGCGCCGCGCGTCGTCGGTCCCGTGGTCGAGCGGCTCGAGGCGGCGCTCGCGGCGGCCCCGCCCGAGGACCGCGACGCCGTGGTCGAGCAGTTCTGGGCGCAGGCGGCGCGGGCCACGCCTGTCGTGGAGCCCGCGGGCCCGGGCGAGGCGGTGGCGACCTTCCTCGTGCGCGACGCGGCCGCGCGCGCGGTGCTGCTGTTCGTCAACCGGCTCACCGACGAGCGGGACCTCGCCGCGAGCCTCATGGTCCGCGTGCCCGGGACGGACGTGTGGCACCTCGCCTACCGGATGGGGAGCACCTGGCGCGCCTCGTACGCCGTCCTCGCGCACCACGACGGCGGCCCGCCGCCCTGGGACGCGCCCGACCAGTCGGCGCTGCGGCGCGCGCTGGACGCCGCCGGGCGCCCGGACCCGCGCAACCCGCGCACGTGCCGCAACCGCGCGGGTCGCGTGCAGTCCGTCGTCGAGCTCCCCGACGCACCCCCGCAGCCGTACCTCGAGCCGCGACCCGGCGTCGCGCGTGGCCGGGTGGTCGAGCACGCGGCGCCCGGGGGGCGCCGCGCCTGGGTCTACGAGCCGCCCGCGCCGGAGGGCACCGCGACCGACGTCGTGCTCGTGCTCGACGGCGACGCGTGGACCGGGCCGCAGGACCTCGCCACGACGCTCGACAACCTGCACCACGACGGCGCGGTGCGGCCCCTGCGCGCCGTCCTCCTCGACGCCGGGTCGCGCGAGCGGCGCTGGGCCGACCTCGACGGGGGCGGCGACGTGGACGCCTACCTCGCGCACGACCTCCTGGACTGGGCCCGCGCGCGCTTCCCGGTGCGTCCCGGGCGCGGCGCCGTGAGCGTCGCGGGCCAGTCGCTCGGCGCGCTCACCGCCCTGCGCGTGCTCGCCGCGCACCCCGACCGGGTGGGCACGGCGATCAGCCAGTCGGCGTCACTGTGGCAGGGCGACCCGAGCGCGCGCCTCGCGGCCGACGCGCTCGCCGGGACGCGGGCCTGGGTCGAGGTCGGGCGGCAGGAGTGGGTCCTGCAGCCGTCGCACCCCGCCGCCGTCGCGCGCCTGCAGGCGGCGGGGTGCGACGTCGCGTACAGCGAGTACGACGGCGGCCACGACGACGCGTGCTGGCGCGGCGGGATCGCGGACGCGCTGGCCTGGGTGCACCCACGCCCGTGACCGCTGCGCGCCCGTCAGGCGAGCTGGAGCGTCGTGAGGCAGGTGGGGTCGTCGGCGCCCGTCGAGACGGTCGTCGTGCCGACCCGCCCCTCGTGCTCCACGCGGAGCTCGGCGTCGACGTCGCGCGGGAGCCAATAGCCGACGAAGCCGTTCGCGCCGAGCGTCGTGTCCTCCTCGACGAGCACCTCGCCGGTCGCCGCGTCGACGACCGTGACGGACACGGGCTGGTCCGCAAGCTCGCCCTGGCACGTCGTCAGCGAGTGGTAGAAGCACTCGTGCGTCCCGTCGACGAACGGCGCGACGGACAGGTAGAACGCGTCCTCCGGGAGCGGGACCGTGGTCTCGTACGCCTCGTCGGCCAGCACGAGCTCGGTCGCGCGGACCGAGGCGACGAGGTCGGTGGGCCGGTCCGCCGTCTCGAGCCCCTCCAGGCGGTCCACGACCTGCCGGCCCGTGAGGCCGGCGAGGTCGTGGCGGTCGAGCAGCGCGTCGAGCGCGGACGGTTCCGGGGAGCCGCCGGAGCAGCCGGCGAGCACGAGGGCGGTGGCGGCCACGGCGGCCACGAGGGTCGGGAGGGCACGTCGTCGTCTCATGCGCCGATCCTCCCAGAGCGCAGCACCGTGACCAGGGCCGGAGGTCCCGTGCGCGCGACGGCCGGGCCCCGACGAGCGTCGGGACCCGGCCGGGTGCGGTGCGGCGGTGCGTGCGAGCAGGCGGCGGGCAGGCGCCGCCGTCACGCGGTGAGCATCGCCACCGGGTTGTCGTGCGTGAGGCGGGCGAGCACGTCGCGCGGCACGCCGCGGGCGGCGAGCATCTCCGTGAACACGGTCGGGACGTAGGCGAACCCGTTGCCCCCGTGCTGCACCCACATCTGCTTGAGGAACACGTCGTGGCTGAGCAGCACCTGGCCCGCGTGACCGCCCTCGACGAGGCGCTGGACCGCCGTCGCGGTCGTGTGCGGGTCGGGGGACACGCCCTCCTTCGGGAAGGTGATGTCCATGCCGACCATGTCGAACTCGAGCCAGACGCCGCGCTCGGCCACGGACCGCTGGTAGTCCGGGTCGTCCGCGGACGGGTCCATGTGGCACAGCACGACCTTCTCGGGGCGCACCCCCACGTCGTCGAGCACGAGGTCGAGCACCTCGTGCGCGCGGCGCTGCCACCCGGGCAGGTGTACCTGGAGCGCGACGTGCGGGTGCTCGCGCTGCGCGAGGGCCGCCGCGCGCAGCGACGCGGCCTCGCCCGCGGTGAACGACGGCGAGACGCCGATCTCGCCGATGATCCCGGGCCGCACGCCGGTCCCGCCGATGCCGTCGACCAGCTCGGCGACGATCGCGGACGCCTGCGCGTCCACGGCCGCGGCGACGATGCGGTCGCCCTCGAACTTCTCGAGGTACGCACCGCAGCCCGCGACCACGTGCAGGCCCGTCCGGCGAGCGACCTCCGCGAGGCGCTCCGGGTCGCGCCCGATCGCCGCGCTCGACGTCGCGTCGACGATCGTGCGCCCGCCCAGCGCGGCGAAGCTCTCGAGCTCCGCCGCGACCGCGGCGACCGGCTTGTCGGCGATGTTGTCCGCGCAGCAGTACGGGTCCTGGCGCAGCGCCCACGCGACCGATGCGGAGACCGGGGCCTCGACGACCGCCTCGGAGAAGCGGTAGCTCGGCGGGTCGAGCACGCCCGACAGGTCGTTGAACAGGTGCTCGTGCGGGAGCGTGAGTCCGAGGTCGGCGGCCGCGGCGCGGCCGGTGACCGTCTGCACGTGGCCGGCGGGCGTGACGCTCATCGCCCGCTCGCCTCGCCCGCCTCGCCGCCCGCGACGGCCGCCGCCACGGCGTCCTCGTGCTCTCCGTCGCCCGGATCGTCGGCGTGGGCCGCCTTGCCCGACGGGATCATGCCGATCCCGGCGGCCACGAGCGCGATGACGGTGCCGATCACGGTCGCGACGTGCACGGTGTGGCCGAGCGCCGGGATCGCGGCGTCCAGGACGAGCGAGCCGACGAGCTGGCCCGCGACGGAGGCGAGGCCGAGCAGGAGGAGGCCGAGGCCGCGCACGAGGAGCGCCATGAGCGCGATGGACAGCAGGCCGAGCGGGCCGCCCAGGTACATCCACCACTCGCTCGGGAGCTGGAAGTCGACGCCGCCC
>JAQSXO010000140.1 GCA_029256625.1 Cellulosimicrobium sp.
GACCTGCTCGCCGCGCAGGGCTCGCTCGACGGCCTGCGCCGCCCCGCGCCCGAGGTCCCGTCCGTCGAGTCGATCCTCGACGCGCTCGGCGCCCGCCCGGCCGCGGCACCGCCCGGCCCGACGTCTGCGTCGTCGAGCACGACGCCGTCGGGCACGCAGACCGGAGCGCCCGCGGGAGGCGCCGACGCGACGGCCACGCAGTCCGAGGCGACGACGACGGAGGCCGCGGTCGAGGAGGAGCCGCCCCGCTCGATCGAGGAGCTGCTCGCCGAGCTCGACGCGCTCACGGGCCTCACCCGCGTGAAGGACGAGATCCATCGCCAGACCGAGCTGCTGCGCGTCGAGAAGCTGCGCACCGAGGCGGGGCTGACCCGCCCCACGCTGACGCGCCACCTCGTGTTCCTCGGCAACCCCGGCACGGGCAAGACGACGGTCGCACGCCTCGTCGCAGGCATCTACCGCGCGCTCGGGCTGCTCGAGAAGGGCCACCTCGTCGAGGTCGACCGCTCCGAGCTCGTCGCGGGCTACCTGGGCCAGACCGCGGTGAAGACGTCCGAGGTCGTCGCCACCGCGCTCGGCGGCGTGCTGTTCGTCGACGAGGCGTACGGGCTCGCGGAGGACCAGTACGGCGCCGAGGCCATCAACACGCTCGTCAAGGACATGGAGGACCACCGCGACGAGCTCGTCGTCATCGTGGCGGGCTACCCCGGGCCGATGGCGGACTTCCTCGCCACGAACCCCGGCCTCGAGTCGCGGTTCTCCACGACCATCACGTTCGAGGACTACGCCGACGCCGAGCTGCGCGACATCTTCGCGGGCATGGCGGCGAGGTCCGACTTCGAGCCCACGCCCGAGGCGCTCGACGTGTTCGCGCGCCTCGCCGCGGCGCAGCCGCGCACCGAGGGCTTCGGGAACGCGCGCTGGGCGCGCAACGTGCTCGACGCCGCGATCGCGCGCCACGCGTGGCGCCTCAAGGACACCGAGGCGCCGACGATCGACGAGCTCCGCCTCCTGCTGCCGGTCGACGTGGTCGACGGCGAGGGCGCCCCCGCGCTCCTCGCCACGCTCGACCCCCCGGAGACCGAGGCCGCCGCGACCGCGGACGCGCCCACCGACGCACCCGAGACCGCCCCCTCCACCGCCGAGGAGAACGCATGACGACCACCCCGGTCCGCCCGGCGGGCCAGCAGATCGTCCCCGCGGGCGGCCCCGCCCCGGGCGGCCCCGCGGCCGCCCCTCACGGGGCTCCCGCCGGCGCGCCGAACGCCACCGTGTCCCGCGCGCGAGGCGCGCTGCGCCGCACGCCCGGCAAGCTGCGGCTCGTCATGGCGCTGTGCGTGCTCGCCGCCGTCGCGCTCGGCGTGCTCGGATTCCAGGCCGGGAGCGTCCAGTCCCGCGCGCTGGGGGCCGCGAGCGAGGACACCGCGCAGCTCGTCGGGGTGCAGGAGGTGCGCAACGCGCTCGTCGCGGCCGACGCGACGGCGACCGGCGCCTTCCTCGTCGGGGGGCTCGAGCCCGCCGACCAGCGCGCCCGCTACGACGACCTCGTCGACCAGGCCGCGAGCGGGCTCGCCACGCTCTCCGGGAGCAACGAGGGCGACGCCGAGCTGCTCGGCCAGGTCGCGGCCGACCTCACGGTCTACACGGGCCTCGTCGAGCAGGCGCGCGCGAACAACCGGCAGGGCTTCCCGGTCGGCTCGGCGTACCTCGACCAGGCGTCGACGATCCTGCGCGAGCAGATGCTCCCGGCGCTCGACGAGGTCGTGCTGGACGACGCCGACCGCGTCGCCGCCGACTTCGCCGGCGTCCGCAACGCGCTGTGGGTGCTCGCGGGCGGCCTCGTCGCGCTCGCCGTGCTCGTCGTCAGCCAGGTCTGGCTCGCGCGCCGCACGCACCGCGTGCTCAACGTCGGGCTCGCGGTCGCGACCGCCGTCGTGCTCGTCGTCGGCATCGTGTCCACGGTCCTGCTCGCCCAGGCGAGCTCGCGCGCGCAGGAGGTGCGCACGGGGCCCTACGCCGCGACGCTCGCCGCGTCCCAGGCGTACTCGCTCGCGAACGACGCGAAGTCGATGGAGGCGTTCACGCTCATCAAGCGGGGTTCCGGGCAGGCGTACGAGGAGGCGTTCGTCACCGCGACGGACGACGCCGCGGCGCGGCTCGACACCGCGGCGTCGGAGGGGATCCTCGACGGGTCGACCGCCCAGGCGCTCGACGCCTGGGTCACCCGGCACGCGGACATCCGCGCGCTCGACGACGCGGGCGAGTGGGACGACGCGGTCGCCCTCGCCACGGCGACGGACCCGGAGAGCCCCAACGCCGCGTTCGACGCGTTCTCCGCGTCCGTGCGCGGCGACATCGAGACGAACGCGGCCGCCACGAGCGAGCGCCTCGACGGCGCGGCGACGACCGCGACCGTGGCGGGCTGGCTCCTGCTGGTCGCGGGCCTGGTCGCAGCGCTGCTCGCGTGGCGCGGCGTGACCGCACGACTGGAGGAGTACCGGTGACCACGACGCTCGCCACCCCCGACCGCAGCCCTCGCGCCGGTGCTCGCCGGCGCCGCAGCGGCGTCGTCGCCGCAGGGCTCGCCGCGGTGCTCGCGCTCGCCGCGTGCTCGGGTCCGTCCGGCGCGGACGACCTCCGCCTCACCGAGGCACCGCAGGACGAGGCTGCCGAGGAGGCGCCGGCCGCGCCGGCCGCCCCCGCGGAGTGTGCCGACCCACTCGCCTCGTACGCGCCCGAGGGCGCGCTGCCCGGACCCGACGCCCTGCCCGGCGGCAGCACCATGGCCGCGATCCGCGACCGCGGCTCGCTGATCGTGGGCGTCTCGGCCGACACGCTGCTCATGGGCGCGCGGAACTCGCTGTCCGGCCAGATCGAGGGCTTCGACATCGACGTGCTGCACGAGATCTCTCGCGCGATCTTCGGCGACCCCGACCGGCTCACGTTCCGCGTCATCACGTCGGGTCAGCGACTCGAGGTGCTCGAGCAGGGCGAGGTCGACCTCGTCGCCCGCGCGTTCACCATCAACTGCGAGCGGTGGGAGTCCATCGCGTTCTCGGCGGAGTACTACCACGCCGGCCAGAAGGTGCTCGTCACGCGCGACTCGACCGCGAGCGGCATCGCGGACCTCGAGGGCCAGCGCGTGTGCGCGCCCGAGGGCACCACGACGCTCACGCGCCTCGAGCAGTTCTCCGGCATCGAGCCCGTCCCCGCCACGACCCACACCCAGTGCCTCGTGCTGTTCCAGCAGGGCAAGGTCGACGCGATCACGGGCGACGACACGATCCTCGCCGGCTTCGCGGCGCAGGACCCGTACGCGAAGGTCGTCGGCGAGGCGATCAGCGACGAGCCGTACGGCATCGGCGTCCCCGCGCAGAACGTCGACATGGTGCGGTTCGTCAACGGCGTGCTCGAGCAGATGAAGTCCGACGGGCGCTGGGCCGCGATCTACGGCGAGTGGCTCGGCGGGCTCGGCCCCGCCCCGGCCCCGCCGACCGCGGTGTACGGCCGCACGCCGTGACCCGCACGACCGCACCCGAGGCGCCGGGACGGCTCGGCGAGGCGATCCCCGCCGCCGACCTCCTGGCGTACCTCGCCGCGCTCGAGACCTGGCTCGACGAGCGGCGCACGGAGCTCGACCGGCTCGACGCCGCCGCGCAGGCCGCCGCGACGCCCGACGCCTACACGGCCGACCTCGTGCTCGCGCTCTCGCTCTGGCAGGCGATCCGCACGCGCGCGGACGAGATCCGGCCCGTCTGGGACTCGGGCCGGGCCGACGCCGTCGCGCGCGAGAAGATCTCCCAGCTCGTCTGGGGGCGCCTCGACTCCGGGTCGGGCGCTGCGCTCGTCTCGCTCGTCGAGGCGGTCAAGCTGTGCGACGCGCTCGTCGTGCAGCTGCGCACGCGCCTGTCCTTCGACCCGCACACGGCAGACCAGGTCGCGCGGCTGCGCGGCGTGCGCGCCGAGCTCGTGCGCTGCGAGGACCTCGCCGGCTCCGACGCGGACGCGCGGGGCCGCGTGCAGACGCTGCGCGGGCGCCTCGACCACCTCGTCGCCCAGGCCGCGCGCGGGGCCGACGTCTCGGGACCGCTCGCGGAGCTCGAGACCGAGGTCGCGCGGGCCGAGCGCGACCTCATCGTCGCGTCGGCGCAGCGCCGCGAGCTGCGCCGCGACCGCGCGCGGACCGAGGAGCAGCGCGACGCGCTCGAGGCCCGCGAGCCCGCGCTGCGCGAGCTCGTCGCCCGCTGCCGGCGCGAGATCGCGCACCCGCCGCGTCTCGCGGTCCCCGACGTCTCGCGACTCGGGCCCGTCCCCGACTCCCGGTTCGAGCTCGACGCCTACGCGGCGCGGCTCGCGACCGTGGCCCGCGCCGTCGAGACCGTCGAGGACGCCTACACCCGGCCGTTGCGCGAGCGCGCCGAGCTGCGCTACAGCCTCGAGCGGCTCGCCGCCAAGGCCCGGGCCAACGGGCGGTCGGCGTCGCCCACCGTGCGCTCCGGCCACGTCGAGGCGCGCGACGCCGTCGAGGCGGTGCCGTGCGACGTGACGCTCGCGCGCTTCCTCGTCGAGCAGTACCAGTTCCTCACCCGCGACCTGCCCACCCCGGAAGGAGCGTCGTCGTGACCACCACCGCGACCGTCCCGTGCTCGGAGCCCGGCTGCCCGGGCACCATCGAGGACGGCTACTGCAACGTCTGCGGCACGCCCGCGGGCGGCTCCGGCGGCACGCCGACGGGGACCTCGACCGGCACCACCGGCGCGCCGGCGCCGGGGACGGGGGCCGCCGCGTCGCCGTCCGCGATGCTCGGCACCGGCTTCGTCCAGGGGCGCCCCGGGACCGGATCGGCCACCGGAGCGGACCCCGACGCCGAACGTTCGACGCGCACGGGCCGCACGAGCTCGAGCCGCCTCGCCACGGCCGCGCTCGGTTCGGCGCGCACCGCCGCGACCGGCTCCAAGGCGACGCGTCGCGGCGGGACGTCCTCGACGCGCCTGCGCGGTCGCGGCCTCGGCGCCGGGCTCACGACCGTGCCGTCCGTCCCCGCACGCGACCCGCTGCAGTCCGTCATGGCGGTGCCCGAGGTCGCGGAGCGCAAGCGGTTCTGCCCCGCGTGCGGCGAGAAGGTGGGCCGCGGACGCGACGGCCAGCCAGGCCGCACCTCCGGCTTCTGCCCGCACTGCGGCAACCGGTTCGACTTCACGCCGCAGCTCACGCCGGGCGACCTCGTCGGCGGGCAGTACGAGGTCGTGGGCTGCCTCGCGCACGGCGGCCTCGGCTGGATCTACCTCGCCCGCGACCAGAACGTGTCGGGCCGGTGGGTCGTGCTCAAGGGCCTGCTCAACTCGGGCGACCCGGACGCGTACGCGGCCGCGATCTCCGAGCGGCAGTTCCTCGCCGAGGTCGAGCACCCGCTCATCGTCGAGATCTACAACTTCGCGATGCACGACGGCGCGGGCTACACCGTCATGGAGTACGTCGGCGGCGAGTCGCTCAAGGAGATCCTCCAGGAGCGTCGCGAGACCAACAACGGGGTCATCGACCCGATGCCGGTCGACCAGGCGCTCGCCTACGTGCTCGCCATCCTCCCGGCGTTCGCCTACCTGCACGACCACAACCTGCTGTTCTGCGACTTCAAGCCCGAGAACGTCATCCAGCAGGGCGACGGCGTCAAGCTCATCGACCTCGGCGGCGTGCGCCGCAGCGACGACCTCACGTCGGCGATCTTCGGGACGGTCGGCTACCAGGCGCCCGAGGTCGCGGAGGTCGGTCCGTCGATCGCGTCGGACATCTACACGATCGGCCGCACGCTCGCGACGCTCGTCCTCGACTTCCGCGGCAACACGACCACGTACGTCGCGTCGCTCCCGCCCGTCGCGGAGACGCCCGTGTTCCAGCAGTACGACTCGTTCTACCGCCTGCTCGCCAAGGCGTGCGCGCTCGACCCGGCGGACCGCTTCGCGACCGCCGACGAGATGCGCACCCAGCTGCTCGGGGTGCTGCGCGAGGTCGTCGCCGCGGACGCGGGCCCGGGCAGCCCGGCGCTGCACTCGGCGGCCTCGGTGCTGTTCGAGGCCCCGGTCGCCGACGTGGCGGCCCGGCCGCTCGCCTGGGACGAGCTCCCCACGCTGCGCCGCGACGACCACGACCCGATGGCGAGCTGGCTCGCGGGGGTCAACGTCGTCGACCCCGACGCACGCCTCGCCGCGCTCGCCGACGCGCCCGAGAACACCGTCGAGGTGCACCTCGCGCGCGCCCGCGCGGCGATCGAGGCGGGCCGCTTCGACGTGCTGCGCGGCACGATCGGCACGATCCTCGCCGACGACCCGTGGGAGTGGCGCGCGGCGTGGCTCGGCGGCCTCGGCGAGCTCGCCCAGGGCGACCCGGTCGCCGCGCGGGCGTCGTTCAACGCGGTCTACGGCCAGGTGCCCGGCGAGCTCGCGCCCAAGCTCGCGCTCGCCGCGGCCTGCGAGCTGAGCGGCGAGCCGGACATCGCGGAGTCGCTCTACGTGATCTGCGCGCGCACCGACGCCAACTACACCGCGCCCGCGGCGTTCGGTCTCGTGCGCATCCGCGAGGCGCGCGGCGACCTCGACGGCGCCCTGCACGCGCTCGACCTCGTCGGCCCGACGCGCGGGTCGTACGTCGAGTCCCGCACGCTGCGAGCGCACCTGCTCGCCGAGTCGGGGCGCGGCCTGCCCGCGCTCGCCGACGCGATGGCGAGCGTCTCCGCGGTGTCGATCGCGCCCCGCGAGCGCGCCGAGCTGTCCGTCGGCGTCCTGCGCTCCGCGCTCGAGACCGTCACGCGGTCCGGGCCCGAGCCGACGACGCGCATCGCGGGCGTGCCCGCGGACGAGCCCGCGCTGCGCGACGCCCTCGAGGGCGCGTACCGCGAGCTGGCGTCGCTCACGGACTCGCGCGACGAGCGGATCACGCTCGTCGACCGTGCGAACGAGGTGCGGCGGTGGACGGTCCGATGAGCGACGCCCCGGCACCCGTCCCCGGCCAGGCCGTCCCGGCACCGCCCGCGCTGCTCGCGTGCCCCGCGTGCGGCGAGCCGTCGCCCGAGGGCGCCCGGTTCTGCGAGGCGTGCGGCACGCCGCTCACGGCGCTCCCGCCGGCCGGGAACCCGGCGGGCGGCGCACCCGTCCCGGCTCCCGACGAGCCCGCGCCCTCCGACACCGCCGCGTCCGTCCCGGCGGACCCGGGCACCGGGGCCGGGGCGCCGCCGGCTCCCGCGGCCCGGCCGTGCGTGCGCTGCGGTGGCCACGTCGCCGAGGACGGGTACTGCACCGAGTGCGGCGAGCCCGCGGCGTCGGAGCGCGACCACTGGGCCGAGCGGCCCGCGACGTGGGTCGCCGGCGTGTGCGACCGCGGCGTGCGGCACTCGCGCAACGAGGACGCGATGGCGCTCGCCGCGAGCGCGTCGCCCACCGCGCAGCGCGCGTTCGCCGCGCTCGTCGTGTGCGACGGCGTCTCCTCCGCGCCCGACTCCGACGTCGCGAGCCTCGCGGCCGCGCGGGCGGCGCGCGACGTGCTCGCGGCGGGCGCCCCGGAGGGGACCTCCCCCGTCGTCGGCGAGCCGACGGCGCGGGTCGCCGCCTGGTCGGCGCTCGTCGGGGACGCCTCGCGCGCCGCGCAGGACGCGATCCTGACGACCGTCGGCGCGATGGCCGACCGCGAGAACCCGCCGTCGTGCACGTTCGTCGCCGCGGTCGTCGACGGCCCGCTCGTCGTGACGGGCTGGGTCGGCGACTCGCGTGCGTACTGGATCCCCGACGACGGCGAGGCGCAGCAGCTCAGCGTCGACGACTCGTGGGCCCAGGAGATGATGTCCCAGGGCATCCCGCGCGCGAGCGCCGAGAGCTCGCCGCAGGCCCACGCGATCACGCGCTGGCTCGGCCCCGACGCGCCCGACCCGGTCGCGCGGACCGCGGCGACCCTTCCCGACCGCGACGGGTGGGTGCTCGTCTGCTCGGACGGGCTGTGGAA
>JAQSXO010000141.1 GCA_029256625.1 Cellulosimicrobium sp.
GCCTTGGCATGTTCTCCAATCTTGTCCGGTACCCGGCCCGGGAGCGTGATCGGCGCGGCGCGCACGCGTTACCGTGAGCCGTGCCCGCGAACCCCACCCGCCCCCTGAGCAAGGTCCTCGTCGCCAACCGTGGCGAGATCGCCGTCCGGATCGTCCGTGCCTGCGCCGACGCCGGCATCGCGTCCGTCGCGGTCTACGCCGACCCCGACCGGCAGGCGCCGCACGTGCACCTCGCCGACGAGGCGTTCGCGCTCGGCGGATCCCGCGCGGCCGAGACGTACCTCGACATCGCGAAGCTGCTCGACGTCGCGCGCCGCTCCGGCGCGGACGCGGTGCACCCCGGGTACGGCTTCCTCGCCGAGAACGCGGAGTTCGCCCAGGCCGTGCTCGACGCGGGCCTCGTCTGGATCGGCCCGCCGCCGGCCGCGATCGACGCGCTCGGCGACAAGGTGAGCGCGCGCCACATCGCCCAGCGCGCAGGCGCCCCGCTGGTTCCCGGCACGTCCGACCCGGTCGCCGACGCGAGCGAGGTGCACGCGTTCGCCGCCGAGCACGGCCTGCCCATCGCGATCAAGGCGGCGTTCGGCGGCGGCGGTCGCGGGCTCAAGGTCGCGCGCACGGCCGACGAGATCGACGAGCTCTACGAGTCCGCGGTGCGCGAGGCCACGGCCGCGTTCGGGCGCGGCGAGTGCTTCGTCGAGCGCTACCTCGACACGCCCCGCCACGTGGAGACCCAGTGCCTCGCGGACGAGCACGGCACCGTCGTCGTCGTCTCGACGCGCGACTGCTCCCTGCAGCGCCGCCACCAGAAGCTCGTCGAGGAGGCCCCCGCGCCGTACCTCAGCGCCGCCCAGGAGGCCGAGCTGTACAAGGCGTCCGAGGCGATCCTGCGCGAGGCCGGCTACGTGGGCGCGGGCACGTGCGAGTTCCTCGTCGGCGCCGACGGCACCATCTCCTTCCTCGAGGTCAACACGCGCCTCCAGGTCGAGCACCCCGTGTCCGAGGAGGTCACCGGCATCGACCTCGTCCGCGAGCAGCTGCGCATCGCCGCGGGCGAGCCGCTCGGCTACACCTCGACGCAGGTGCGCGGCCACTCGATCGAGTTCCGCATCAACGGTGAGGACCCCGCCGCGAACTTCCTCCCCGCCCCCGGCCGCATCACGCGCCTGCGCTTCCCGTCCGGGCCCGGCGTGCGCGTCGACTCCGGCGTCGCCGAGGGCGACACGATCTCCGGCGCGTTCGACTCGATGATCGCCAAGGTCATCGTCACGGGCGCCACGCGCGAGCAGGCCGTCCAGCGGGCTCGCCGCGCGCTGCGCGAGCTCGAGGTCGAGGGCATCCCGACCGTCGTGCCGTTCCACCGCGCCGTGCTCGACGCCGAGGCGTTCGTCCCCACCGACGACGAGCCGTTCCGGGTGCACACCCGCTGGATCGAGACCGAGTTCGCCGACCAGCTCGCCGCGCTCGCGCCCGCCCCCGCCCCCTCCGCCGACGAGGACGACGAGCCCCTCGCGACCGAGCGCGTCGTCGTCGAGGTGGGCGGCAAGCGCCTGGAGGTCGTCCTCCCGGCCGGCCTGGGCATGGCGGCGGGCCGCGCCCGCACCGCCAACGCCGCCCGCCGGCCCGCACGGCGCAGCGCCACGAAGGCCAACGGCGGCTCGTCCGGCACCACGCTCGCCTCCCCCATGCAGGGCACGATCGTCAAGGTCGCCGTCGCCGACGGCACCCAGGTCGCCGAGGGCGACCTCGTCGTCGTGCTCGAAGCCATGAAGATGGAGCAGCCCCTCGTCGCCCACCGCGCCGGCACCGTCCGGTCGCTCTCCGCCACGGCGGGCGCGAGCGTCAGCTCCGGCACGGCCATCTGCGAGATCGTCGACTGACCCTCCGCGTCACCGTCGAGCTCGGTGCACGACCCGCGTGCTCGAGGCGCCGGGCTGGGCCGGTTTCACGACCCGCGTGGTCGAGTTGCGTGGCCGGGGCCGGCCCACGTCGTGCAGCCCTTGCCCGGCGACCGCCGGACCGGGCCGAGGGTCGTGCGGTGACGCGCAGGACGAGCGGTGGGGTCGGACCGTGTGCGAAGGACGTCAAAGGCGCACTCCCAGAACTGCCGCCAGACAGACCAGGGTGACGGTGCGCCAGTCCGAGCACACGGTCCGACCCCGCCGCGGACCCGACCCTGCGGGCCGTAGATCCGACCCCCACCGCGAACAAGGTGAGTGCTAGCCGTGCTGGGCGGCGGCGCGGATGGCGCGGCGGCCCGAGGGGAGGACGACGGCGACGGTGATGACGAGGAACATGAGGACCCCGGAGACGACGAGGAGCGACTCGACGGTGAAGCGGTCGGCGAGCGGGCCGAACACCACCATGCCGAGCGGCATCGAGACGGCCATGACGATGCCGACGAAGCCGAAGACGCGGCCCTGGCGCTCAGGCTCGACGGTCTCCTGGAGGACGGTCATGGAGGTCGTCGAGAACGGCGGGACGGACAGGCCGAGCAGGAACATGAAGACGAAGAAGACCCACATGTTCGTCGAGAGGCCCATCGCGACGGACAGCACGCCGAAGACGAACGTCGAGCCGACGATCATGGCGATCCGGTTCTTGAGCCCGCCCCAGGTCGCGAGGAGCACGCCGCCGAGCAGCATGCCGACGGAGAAGGCGACCTCGTTGACGGTGAGCTTCCAGACCTCCTCGCCGAAGGTCCGCGCGACCATGAGCGGCGTGAGGTACGACGGCGCGACGATGAGCAGGAACACCACGGCGTAGAGGCCGAGGACCCAGCGCACGAACGGGTGGGAACCGAGGTAGCGGAAGCCCTCCACGAGGTCGTCGAAGTACCCGGCTCGTTCCCCCGCGGCCGCGTGCGCGAGCGTCGGGACGGGGACGAGCAGGAGGAGGCCGATCCCGATCACGGCGGTCACGACGTCGACGAAGAAGACGGAGACGATGGACGTGCTGGCGTACACGGCCGCCGCGACCGCCGGAGCGAGGAGCATCATCGCGGACTGGATCGACTGGTTGATCCCGTTGACGCGCAGCAGCTTGCTGGTCGGGACGATCTGCGGGAGCAGGGCCGCGACGGCGGGGGTCTGGATGCCGGCGCCCGTGGAGCGGATCGCGAGGGCGGTGTAGATGAGCCAGAGGTCGTCCGCACCGCCGAGCATGAGCAGCGCGAGCGCGAGGGTCGTCACGGCGATCGTGCCGTCGGCGGCGATGACGAGCGCCTTGCGGTTCACGCGGTCCGCCCACACGCCGCCGAAGATCGAGACGACGGCCTGCGGCAGGAACCCGAAGAGGGTGCTCAGCGCGAGCACCGCACCCGACTTCGTCTCGATCGTCAGGTGCCACATGACGGCGTACTGCACGAGCATCGAGCCGAACAGGGAGACGGTCTGCCCGGAGAGGAAGATCGCGGTGTCCCGCCGCCACCG
Source organism: Cellulosimicrobium sp. (assembly GCA_029256625.1). GTDB lineage: Bacteria > Actinomycetota > Actinomycetes > Actinomycetales > Cellulomonadaceae > Cellulosimicrobium. The sequence goes on from JAQSXO010000141.1 coordinate 3,432, forward strand.
CGGGAGCGCGAGCGTGTCGTCGACGGGAGCGTCGGTCTCCGCGCCGTCGGAGACGTCGGCGGTCGGGGCGTCGGTGTTCTCGTACGGCGTATGGCTCACCCGCACATCCTGACGGCCGCCACCCACACGGTCCACGGAATTCGCCGACGGCGGACGGTCAGTCGGCCGCGGGGACCTCGCCGACGTGCGCGATGTGCCCGAGCTGGCGCCACACGAGCGCGAGCGTGACGCCCGCGCCCACGAACGCGAACCAGAACGGCGCGGTGATCCCCCACGCCTGGGCGAGGACGCCGCCCAGCGCCTGCCCGACGACGCTGCCCCCGAACACGCAGACCATGTAGACCGAGCCCACGCGACCCTGGAACTCCGTCGGCACGGCGCGCTGACGGATCGTGTTGGACACGGTGCCCCACACGAACGCGTACGCGCCGAACACGACCATGATCGCGAGCGCGACCCAGCCGGTCGTCGTGAGCGCGAGCGCCAGGTGCATGACGACCTCGAGCGAGAGGCACACGCGCATGAGCGTCGACAGGCGCACGTGCCGCTCGAGCCACCCGAACGACGCGATGCCCACGACCCCGCCGACGGCCGACGCCGTCGTGAGCAGCCCGAAGCCGACCTCGCCCATGTCGAGGTGGTCGAGCGCGTACTTGACGAGGACGCCCCACGGCGCGGCCCAGGTCACGTTGAAGGCGAGGATGACGAGCGCGAGCGTCCGGACCGGGGCGTTCCCGAGGATCCACCGCACGCCCTCGGCGATGTCCTGGCGTACGTGCGTCTGCGTCTCGCGCACACCGCCCGGCGTGGTCGCGATCCGCCCCACGAGCACGACGGCGAGCGCGACGCACACGACCTGGACGACGAACGGCCAGACCATCCCGAGCGCGAAGAGGAAGGCGCCGACCGGCGGTCCGAGGAGCTGGTTCGCCGCGAGGAACCCCGCCTGGAGGCGCGCGTTGCCCGTGCCGAGGTCGCGCGGCTCGACGAGCATCGGCAGCAAGGTCTGCGACGCGGAGTCGGCGAACACCTCGGCGACGCCGTAGAGGAACATCACGGCGAGCACGACGCCGATGCTCACGTGCCCGGTCACGATGAGGACGCAGAGGGCGACCACGACGACGGCGCGGAGCGCGTTGGCGACCATGACGACCACGCGCCGGTCGAGGCGGTCGGCGAGCGCACCGGCCCAGAGCCCGAACAGGAGCCAGGGCAGGCGCTGGAGCAGCGCGGCGAGCGCGACGAGGAACGCGGAGTCGGTCTGGGACGCCACGAGCAGGGGACCCGCCGCCAGGGCGATGCCGTCCCCGACGTTGCTGGTCCACGACGACGACAGCAGCCAGCGGAAGCCGGTGCCCATGCGCCGGGGCGCGACGATCTCTCCGAGCCTGCTCACAAGCGGACCAGCGTACGCGGCGACCGCGCCCCGCGGTCACCCTTCTCGGGCTCGCGCGCCGAGCACCGCACGGGCCTGGCAGCATGGCCCCGTGACCATCCCCACCACCCCCCGCGACCCCGGCGAGCCGCCCCCGCGGCTCCCCCGCCACCTGCAGCCGGGCGACGGCTGGGTGGAGTGCGAGTGCGGGAGGCGGCACTGGGGACTGTTCGGCGCGGCCGGGCTGCTGCTCGCGCGGCGCGACAGCGCGGGCCGCCTGACCGACGTCGTGCTCCAGCACCGCGCCCCGTGGTCCGACCAGGGCGGGACGTGGGGAGTGCCGGGCGGCGCCGTCGGGCCGGACGAGACGCCCGCCCAGGGAGCCCTGCGCGAGGCGGAGGAGGAGGCGGGCGTCGACCCCGCGCACGTGCGCGTCGTCGGCGAGCGCGTGCTCGACCACGGCCCGTGGCGCTACACGACCGTCCTGGCGGAGGTCGCGGACGGCGCGACCGTCGAGGTGCACGCGACTGACGCCGAGAGCGTCGAGGTCCGGTGGGTCCCGGTCGACGACGTCGCGGGGCTCGACCTGCTGCCCGCCTTCGCCGACGCGTGGCCGACCCTGCGCGCGACGCTCGAGCAGCGGTCACCCGGAGCCTGACGGCCCGCGCGCTCGGGACCTTCGTCACCGATCGGCGCAGGACCCGCCCCGGGACCGGTCCGACGACGGCGCGCCGGGGCACGATGGCGTCGTGCCCGAGGACACGTCGACCACGTACCGCGCGCTCGCGTCGTCGAGCCGGCTGACGCTGCTGCACGCCCTCCAGGAGCGCGGCCCGATGACGGTCGCCGACCTCTCGCGCGAGGCCGTGCTCTGCCCGAGCGCGACCCGCGAGCACCTCCAGCGGCTCGCGGACGCGGGGTTCGTGCGCAGCGCCCCGGAGGTCCGCACGACGCGCGGCCGCCCGCGCATCCTCTACGAGGCCATCGCGGGCGAGCACCCGCCCCGGGACGACGCGGCGGCGCGGCGCCTCGGCGAGTCCCTCGTCCGGGCCGCGCTGACCCGCGCCGTGCTCGGGCACCACGACCCCGGGCACGACGCCGCGCAGGGCTCGGGCGACGACCTCACCGGGACCGCGCGCGCGGCGGGGCGACGGCTCGTCGACGTGCTCCGCGCCTCGGGCCAGGACGCGCCCGAGCCCTCGCCCGAGAACCAGCTCGCCGCGCTCGACGACCACCTGCACCAGCTCGGGCTCGACCCCGAGCTCGAGGAGGACCGCCTCCGGTTCCACCTCTACCGGTGCCCGTTCCTCGCGCTCGCCGCGGACCGCGAGGACGTGGTCTGCGCGGTCCACCTCGGCCTCGTCCAGGGCGTGCTCGCGGGGGTCGGTGGCCCCGTCCGGGCGGAGGCGCTGCTCCCGTTCGTCGAGCCCCACCACTGCGTGCTGCAGCTCTCGCGCGCGAGCTGATTTTTCACGGTCCGCGCCCCGCCGCGGCCCCCGGCCGTCGAGTCATGCTGACGGCGCACCGGGTACGGACCCGGCGTCACGACGACGGTGGTCGTGACCTGCGACGACGGGAGGACGACATGACCGCCCCTGCCACCACCAGGCCCCCCTCGCTGCTGCGGGCGGCGCGCACGCCGTCGAGCGTGGACCTGTCGACGTGGGACGCCGAGGACGAGTCCCGCTGGGACCGTCGGTTCGCGTGGCGCACGCTGTGGATCACGACGTACAACCTCACGCTCGCGTTCTGCGCGTGGTACCTCGTGAGCGCGGTCGCGCCCCGGCTCAACGACGTCGGCTTCGACCTCACGACGGCGCAGCTCTACTGGCTCACGGCCGTCCCGGGCCTGGCGGGCGGCCTGTTCCGCATGGTCTACATGTTCCTTCCGCCCGTCGTCGGCACCCGCACGCTCGTGGGCGGCACGGCGACGCTCATCCTGCTGCCGATGCTCGGCTGGACGTTCGCGGTCCGCGACGCGAGCACGCCCTACTCGGTGCTCATGCTCCTCGCGGTCGCCGCGGGCATCGGCGGCGGTGCGTTCTCGGGTTTCATGCCCTCGACGAGCTACTTCTTCCCCAAGCGCATGGCGGGGACGGCGCTCGGTCTCCAGGCCGGGATCGGCAACTTCGGCGTGAGCCTCATCCAGTTCCTCACGCCGTGGGTCGTGGGCTTCGGCCTCCTGGGCACCGCGGTGCTCACGCCCCAGCAGACGGCGACCGGCAGCCACCTGTGGCTGCACAACGCGGGGCTCGTGCTCGTGCCGTGGACCGTGCTCGGGGCGGTGCTCGCCGGCCTGTACCTGCGCCGCGTCCCGGTGAGCGCGAACTTCCGCCAGCAGCTCGACATCTTCGGCAACAAGCACACGTGGATCATGACGGCGATCTACCTCATGACCTTCGGGGCGTTCAGCGGGTTCGCGGCGCAGCTCGGGCTGCTGATCGTCGCGCAGTACGGCGGGTTCGAGAACGCGCCCGACCCGCTGCGCTACGCGTTCCTCGGCCCCCTGCTCGGGTCGGCCGCGCGCGCCGGCTTCGGGCCGCTGTGCGACCGGTTCGGCGGCGCCGTCTGGACCCTCGTCGCCGGGATCGGCATGACCGTCTCGACCGTGTTCTCGCTCTTCTTCCTCGACCCGCACGACGTCGGCCAGTTCGGCTGGTTCCTCGCCGGGATGCTCGCGGTGTTCACGTTCGCGGGCATCGGCAACGCCGGGACCTTCAAGCAGATGCCGATGATCTTCCCGCGCCGCCAGGCGGGCGGGGTGATCGGCTGGACCGCCTCGATCGCCGCTTTCGGCCCGTTCCTCGTCGGCATCGGCCTGTCGCTCGTCCCCGCGCGGTCGTTCTTCATCGGGTGCGCCGTGTTCTTCGCCCTGTGCACGTGGCTCACGTGGCACTACTACGCCCGGCCGGGCGCCCCGAACCCGTCCTGACCCCGACCGGAAACGCCGGCGACCGCGTCGGCCGTCCCCGCCCCAGAGAACCCCGAGGAGCTGTCGTGCCCCCACTCGACGAGCGCACCCCCCGCGACCCTGCGGACACCCTCTTGCGCCTGGGCAGCCGCCTGCGACGCGGGCAGGTGTCGGACGACCTGCGGCAGGTGTTCCTGACCGGCGGACGCCAGGGCGACGTGTTCTACCGCGACCGCTGGTCCCACGACAAGGTCGTG
>JAQSXO010000142.1 GCA_029256625.1 Cellulosimicrobium sp.
TCGCGCACCGAGAACGAGGTCGGCGTGTGGGACTCCGCGCGCGCCAACATGGAGACCTACCGCCTGCTCGCGCGCAAGGCCGCGGCGTACCGCGCCGACTCCCGCGTCCAGGAGGCGTTCGCGCACTCCGGCGTGTTCGAGCTCGGCCAGTCCACGCTGGGCGAGGGCGAGTCCGTGGCCGACCTGCTCGCGGACCGCACCGCGTACGAGGAGTTCGACGTCGACGCCGCGGCGAACCGCGACTTCGGCTTCGTGCGCCTCAACCAGCTCGCGCTCGAGCACCTGATCGGCTGAGGTGACGACCGACGCCAGGACGTCCGACGCCGGCGACGAGCGCACGCTCGTCGCCGGCGTCGACACGTCCACGCAGTCCTGCAAGGTCGTCGTGCGCGACGCCGCGACCGGCGCGCTCGTGCGCACCGGCTCGGCCAAGCACCCCGACGGCACCGAGGTGCACCCCGACGCGTGGTGGGACGCGTTCCGCGAGGCCGCGTCCGCGGCGGGCGGGCTCGCCGACGTCGCGGCGCTCGCCGTCGGCGGCCAGCAGCACGGCCTCGTCGCGCTCGACGCGGAGGGGAACGTCGTGCGCGACGCGCTCCTGTGGAACGACACGCGCTCGGCCCCCGCGGCGCGCGAGCTGATCCGCGAGCTCGGCGAGGCCCGCCTCGCCGAGGGCGTCCCCGACGCCCACGACCGGGTCGAGTCCGCGACCGAGGCGGGCGCGCAGGCATGGGCCGACGCGATCGGGTCCGTGCCGGTCGCGTCGCTCACGGTGACGAAGCTGCGCTGGCTGCGCGACGCCGAGCCGGAGAACGCGGCGCGCGTCGCGGCCGTCGCGCTGCCGCACGACTGGCTCACGTGGCGCATCGCGGGGTACGGGCCGGCGGGTGACGAGTCCGCGCCGCTCGGCCCGGACCTCGGCGCGCTCGTCACCGACGCGTCCGACGCGTCGGGCACGGGCTACTGCGACGCGACCAGGGACGACGGGCCTGACGGCCGGGGCGCGTACCGCCTCGACCTGCTCGAGCTCGCGCTCGGCCGGACCGACGTCGTGCTGCCGCGCGTCGTCGGGCCGTCGGCGACGGCCGGCGTCGCGCACCCCTCGGTCGCAGGGAGCGCGGTCGAGGGCGGCACGCTGCTCGGCCCCGGCGCGGGCGACAACGCCGGTGCCGCGCTCGGCCTCGGCATGGTCGCGGGCGACGTCGCGGTGTCGATCGGGACGTCGGGCGTCGTGTCCGCCGTGACCGACGACCGCACCTCCGACGGGTCGGGCCTCGTCAACGGGTTCTCGGACGCGACGGGACGCTACCTGCTGCTCGCGGTGACGCTCAACGCGAGCCGCGTGCTCGACGCGGCGCGCGCCGTCCTCGGCGTCGACCACGCGGGGCTGTCGCGGCTCGCGCTCCAGGCGCCCCCCGGCGCGGACGGGCTCGTGCTCGTGCCGTACCTGGAGGGCGAGCGCATGCCCAACCGTCCCGACGCGTCCGGCACGCTGCACGGCATCCGGCTCGGCACGTCGACGCCGGAGCACCTCGCGCGCGCGTACGTCGAGGGCATGCTGTGCGGCCTCGCGGACGGGCTCGACGCGCTCCGGGCGCTCGGCGTGCGGGTCGAGCGCGTGCAGCTCATCGGCGGCGGCGCGCAGTCCGAGGCGGTCCGGCGCATCGCGCCGCAGGTCCTCGGCCTGCCCGTCACGGTCCCCGAGCCCGGCGAGTACGTGGCCGACGGCGCCGCACGCCAGGCGGCCTGGGTCCTCGCCGCGCACGAGGCGGGCGGCTCCGGGGCGGACGTCGCACCGCCCACCTGGGCCGCGTCCTCGGCCACGGTGGTCGAGGCCGACCCGGTCCCGGCCATCCGCGAGCAGTACGCGGCGGTGCGCGACCTGGTCTGACCCAGACCCCACCTACCCCGCTGAGTGTATGAAATAGTCGCGTCCGAGGCCCTCGGGCGCGACTATTTCGTGCACTCAGCGGGGGACGGCGGGCGGGGTGGTCAGAGCACGCGGACGACGGGGCCCGTCACGCCAGCCTTGCGGCCGACGGCGGCAGCGCCGGTCACGCCCCAGACCGGCCCGGCGATCTCCACCGACGCGACGGACGTCGTCGAGACCGAACGGTTGAGGTTCATCCCGTAGGCGGACCCGTAGACCTCGAGCAGCACCCAGTCGCACGTGCCCGCGCTGACGGTGAAGACGTTGCCGCTGCGGGTCACGTCGAACGAGCAGGGCCCGCCGTCGTAGGTCGCCGCGGCCGCGGACGGGGCCACGGCGACGGCTGCGGCGACGAGGGCGGAGACGACCAGGGCGCGCTGGCGTGTGGTTCGCATGGAGCTCCTTCGCTCGGGGTGGTGGGCCTGCCCGGCCCGGTCCCAGTCCACCCCGGTGCTCCGTGCCCGGGCATCCGGGAAAACCCGGCTCGTGACCCGTACCCCGTACGCGGTCTCCCTCACGCGCCCCCGGCGAACCCCGTCTGCCGCCACGCCTCGTAGACGGCGATCGACGCCGCGTTGGTGAGGTTGAGCGAGCGGCGCCCGGGCAGCATGGGGATCTTGAGCTGGTCGGTGATCCGCTCGTGGGCGAGCACGTCGTCGGGCAGGCCCGTCGGCTCGGGGCCGAACAGCAGGACGTCGTCGGGCCGGTAGGTCACGTCCGTGAACGACGTCGTCGCGCGTGTCGTGAACGCGAACACCCGGCCCGGGAGGGTCGCGAGCGCGGCGTCCAGGTCCGCGTGCACCTCGACGGCCGCGAGGTCGTGGTAGTCGAGACCCGCGCGGCGCAGCTTGGGCTCGTCCAGGTCGAACCCGAGCGGCTCGACGAGGTGCAGACGCGCGCCGGTGACCGCCGCGAGGCGGATCGCGTTGCCCGTGTTGCCGGGGATGCGCGGCTCGTAGAACACCACGTGGGGCAGGGTCGACGGCGGTCGGGCGGCCGGGTCGGCGACGTGCGGTCGCCAGTCGGTGCCGGGGTCGGGGGTCTCGCTCACGCACCGATTCTCGCAGCGTCGCGGGAGGGGTAGCGTCGGACGGGTCGACGACGACCGACGGAGGAGGACCCGTGCCCGAGAGCGAACAGCGCGTGGCCGTGACGGCCTGGGTCGCGGCGTACGAGGAGGCGTGGCGCGCGAGCGACACGACCGCCGTCGAGCGGCTGTTCACCCCGGACGCGACGTACCTGCGCTCGCCCTACGACGACGAGCCGTTGCGCGGTCACGACGCGATCCGGGGCTTCTGGACCGCGGACCAGGGCGCGACCTTCACCGTGACCGCGGAGCCTGTCGCGGTCGAGGGCCCGGACGCCGTCGTGCGCCTCGAGGTCCGCTACCTCGCGCCCCAGGAGCAGGAGTACCGCGACCTCTGGGTGCTCCGGTTCGCCCCGGATGGGCGCGTCGAGCGCTTCGAGGAGTGGCCCTACTGGCCCGGCAGGTCGTACACGGCGTCCGACGGGTCGTAGCGCGCCTCACCTCCCGAGCGCGTCCGCCTTGCGGCGCAGCAGGTCCTGCTCGCGCGCGTTCGGGCACAGCCGCACGGCGAGCTCGTACTCCGCGCGCGCCTCCTCGACGCGCCCGAGGCGCCCGAGCAGCTCGGCGCGCACGCTCGGCAGGAGGTGGAACCCGCGCAGGCGGTCGGTCGCGACGAGGTCGTCGACGATCCGCAACGCCGCCGCCGGGCCGTGCGCCATCGCGACGGCGACGGCCCGGTTGAGGTCCACGACGGGAGACGGCGCGAGACGTCCGAGCGCCTCGTAGAGGAGGACGACGCGGTCCCAGTCCGTCTCCTCGACGGATGCCGCCACCGCGTGGCACTCGGCGATCGCCGCCTGCAGGCCGTACGTGCCGCGGCCGTGGCCCGGCGCCCCGACCGCGTCGGCGCGGGCGAGCGCCGCGCGGCCGCGCCGGATCGCCGACCGGTCCCAGCGCCGTCGGTCCTGGTCGGCGAGAAGCACGGGGTCGCCGTCGGGCGTGGTGCGGGCCGGGAACCGGGCGGCGGTGAGCTCGAGGAGAGCGACGAGCGAGTGGGCCTCGTGCTCGTCGGGGACCAGGCCCGCGAGGACGCGCGCGAGCCGGAGCGCCTCGTGCGCGAGGTCGGGGCGCAGCCAATCCGTGCCGGTCGTGGCCGTGGACCCCTCCGTGAAGATCACGTACAGCACGTGGAGGACGGAGCCGAGGCGCTGGCGCCGCTCGTCGGCCGGGGGCACGCCGAACGGCACGCCGGCCGCGGCGAGCGTCTTCTTGGCGCGCGTGATGCGGGCCTGGACCGTCGCGGTGGGGACGAGAAACGCGCGCGCGACCTCGTCGCTCGAGAGGCCGCCGACCACGCGTAGGGTGAGCGCGACGCGCGCCTCCGGCGAGAGCACGGGGTGGCACGCGACGAACATGAGGGCCAGCACGTCGTCGTCGACCTGGTCGGGGTCCCACGGCAGGTCGGCTTCCGCCCCGTCGGTGGGGTCCGACGGCGGCCCGCCGGTCACGACGGCGCCCTCGCCCAGGCCGTGGGCGAGGGCCGCGTAGCGCTCGTCGAGGGCCGCGCGACGGCGGAACGCGTCGATCGCGCGACGCCTGCCGACCGTGAGGAGCCACCCGGAGGGGTTGCGCGGCACGCCGTCGCGGGGCCACGCGACGAGCGCCTCGGCGAGCGCCTCCTGGGCGACGTCCTCGGCGAGCGCGAAGTCGCCGGTGTAGCGGGCGAGCGCCCCGACGATCCGTGCGGACTCGATGCGCCACACGGCCTCGACGGCGCGCCGGCCCGGGTCGGCCTGCTGACTCTGGCCGATACCCGGGCCGGCGCCCGCGTCGGGCGCGCTCACAGCTGGCCGGTCGCCTCGCGCCACTCCCGCTCCTTGCGGATCCACTCGTTGTCCTGCGGGAACTCGTCGATCGTCGTGACGCGGCGGACCTCGATCTTGGCCCCGGGGCCGGAGTACGGGAGCCGCTTGGCCCACTCGACCGCCTCCTCCTTCGACGCGACGTCGAGGACGTAGTAGCCGCCGAACAGCTCCTTGGTCTCCCCGTACGGGCCGTCGGTCACGACGGGGACGTCGGACGAGAGGTCGACGACCACGCCCTGCCCCGCGTCGTCCAGGCCCTCGGCCGCGAGCAGGACGCCCGCCCGGATCAGCTCGTCGTTGAACCGCCCGATGGTCTCGAGCATCTCGTCGAACGAGACGTCCTCGAACGCCGCCTGGCTCTCGTCGCTGCCACGCATGATGAGCATGTACTTCATCGTCGTCTCCCGGTGTCTGCGGGCCGGACCTCCCGACCCTCTCATCCTCAGGTCGAACGGGAACCCGCGAGATCGACACGCGCACCCGCGACCTCGTGGAGCGTGTCGAGGACGGTCCGGGCCGGGGGCGTGCCCACGACCGCGTCGCGCAGCACGGCGTGGATCGAGCGCACCGGAGCGGGCCGGACCACAGGGACGGCGACGAGGCCGGGCGGCAGATGCGCGGCGCCGAGCGCGGGCAGGACCGTCACCCCGACCCCGGCGCCGACGAACGCGATCGCCGTGGGGTAGTCGTGCGCCTCGACGTGGAACGGCGGGCTGAACCCGGCGGCCGTGCACGCCTCGACGAGGTTGCGGCGGCACCAGCCGCGCGCGAAGTCGTTGTCGACCCAGCGCTCGTCGCGCAGCTCGGCGAGCTCGACCTCGGCGCGGTGCGCCAGGGGGTGGTCGTCGCGCAGCACGACGACGTACGGGTCGTCGAGCAGGTGGTGCGACCGGAAGCCGCCGCCCGGGTCGAACCCGCGCGGGGCGACGACGAGCTGGACGTCCGCGCGCGCGTCGGGGTCGTCGGGGATGGTCTCGCGCAGCTCCAGGTCGAGCCGGACGCCGGGGAAGTCCGCCGTGAGCCGGCGCACGACGCGCGGCAGCCAGGCCGCGCCCACCGAGGCGAAGTAGGCGACGGACAGCATCCCGGTCCGGCCCGCGCGCAGGTCCGCGACGACGGCCTCGGCCTCGCCGAGCCGCGCCAGCACGCCGTCGGCCTGGGCGGCGAGCGCGAGCCCCGACGCGGTGGGTCGCACGCCGCGCCCGGCCCGTTCGAGCAGCGTCAGACCGGTCTCGCGCTGGAGCGCGGTGACGTGCTGGCTCACGGCGGACGGGGTGTACCCGAGCGCGGCCGCGGCGGCCTGGACCGACCCGCTCGCGACGACGGACCGGAAGACGCGCAGGCGGTGGACGTCGAGCATCGTCCCACGGTACAGCCGCGCTGAATCGAGCGGTAGGAGAAATCGCTGGTGCTGAACGGTACGACGGGGCGACGATCGACGCGTGACCACACCCGAGACCTCGACGACCACGTCCGTCGACTCCGCCCGGTCGGGCCCGCTCCCCGCTCGCGGGTCGGCCCGTCGCGCCGGGCTCCCCGTCGTCCTCGCGGTGGCCGTGACCGTCCTCCTGTGGGCGTCGGCGTTCATCGGCGTGCGGGCGGCGGGCCACGACTACGAGCCCGGGTCCCTCGCGCTCGGCCGCCAGCTCGCCGGCAGCGTCGGCCTCACCGCGATCCTCGCCGTCCGGTGGCTGCGCAGCGGTGCGCGGCCCGTCCTCCCGCGCGGTCGCGTCCTCGTCGCCGTCCTCGCGTGGGGCGTGGGGTGGTTCAGCCTCTACAACCTCGCGCTCAACGCCGCCGAGCAGCACCTCGACGCGGGGACGACGGCGCTGCTCGTCAACGTCGCGCCCGTCCTCGTCGCGGTCCTCGCGGGCCTGCTGCTCGGGGAGGGCTTCCCGCGCCGCCTCCTCGTGGGCATGGCCGCGGCGTTCGCGGGCGTGGCCGTCATCGCCGCGGCGACGTCCTCGGGGGAGCGCGACGTCGTCGGGGTCGCGCTCGGGCTCGCGGCCGCGGTCCTCTACGCGGGCGCGGCGACGTCGCAGAAGCGGCTCCTCGCGCGCGTCGACGCGCTGACTATGACATGGGTCGGGTGCCTCGCGGGCACCGTCGTGCTCCTGCCGTTCGCCCCGGCGCTCGCCGCCGACGCGGGGTCGGCTCCCGCGTCGTCCACGTGGGCCGTGGTGCTCCTCGGGCTCGGCCCGACCGCCGTCGCCTTCACGACGTGGGGCTACGCGCTCTCGCGCCTCAGCGCGGGCAGGGCCGCCGCGACGACGTACCTCGTGCCGCCGATCGTCGTGGTGCTCTCCTGGCTCGTGCTCGCCGAGGTCCCGGCCGCCGTCACGCTCGCGGGCGGCGCGCTGTGCCTCGCGGGGGTCGCGGTCGCGACGCTGCCCCGACGGCGGCCCGCCCCGGTGGCGGCCCCGGGCGCGGGCTCGGGCGGCACCGTGTGAGCGGGCGTCAGCCCATGCGGTCGAGGTCGGCCTCGCGGACCTCGTGGACGAGCGGCTCGTCCGCGCGGAACCGGGCGAGCTCGTCGACGACGATCGCGCCCTGGGCGAGCCGGCCCTGCACGGTCGCGGCGGCGTGGTGCGGCGTGAGGAGCACGTTCCGCAGGCGCCGCAGCGGGTGGTCCTCGGGCAGCGGCTCGGCGTCGTAGACGTCGAGCGCCGCGCTGATCCGCCCGGCCGCGAGCTCGCGGACGAGCGCGTCCTCGTCCGTGAGCCACGACCGCGCGGTGTTGACGAGCCCCGCGTGGTCGGGCAGGAGCGCGAGCTCGCGCGCGCCCAGCAGGTGGTGGGTCTCGGGCAGCACGGGCGCGTGCAGCATCGTCACGCGGCTCGTCGCGAGCAGCTCGTCGAGCCCGACGAGCGTCGCGCCGAGCACGGCGGCGTCGGCGGGGGAGAGGGTCGGGTCGGCGACCACGACCTCCGCGCCGAGCGCGCGCAGCATCGCGATCGCCGCGCGCCCGGTGCGCGACGCCCCGACGACGCCGACGCGCGTGCCCGCGATCTCGTACCGCGGGGGTGCGGCCTCCGCGTCGGCCCACGGGACGCCGTCGTGCAGGGCGTTGTGGAACGCCGGGACCTGGTGCAGCAGCGCGAGCGCGAACGTCACCGAGACCTCCGCGACCGG
>JAQSXO010000143.1 GCA_029256625.1 Cellulosimicrobium sp.
TCGACGCGCTCTTCCACGGCCCGGGCTGGACACCTCGGGCGACGTTCCTCGACGACGTGCGCGACGTCGTCGGGCGGGAGGGGTTCGTCGTCGAGTGGCAGTATCGCGCGGCGCGACAGCTCCTCCTGGACGAGGCCGACCTGGTCGTGTGGCTCGACCTGCCCGTGGCGACGACGATGCGCCAGGTCATGTCCCGGACCCCGCGACGCGCGCTGCGGCGCGAGGTGCTGTGGAACGGGAACGTGGAGCCGCCGCTGCGGACGGTCTTCTCGGACCCTGGGCACGTCGTCAGATGGGCGTGGTCGACGAGGCACTCGCTGCGCGGTCTCCCGGCCACGGTCGCACGCCAGGACCCGCCGCCGATCCTCGTGCGCCTGCGCAGCAGGCGTCAGGTCGAGACCTGGGTCAGACGGCTTCCTGCGCCACCCAGTCGCTGAGCGCGTCGACGATCCGGACGTCGCCGTCCAGCCAGTCGACGCTCCCCCACTCACCGGTCGGCAGCCAGGACAGCGCGTCGTGCTCGACGAGCGGCTCGGGCTCCCCCGCGACGATGCGGGCGAGCCACAGACGCATGACGTGCCGGTCCGTGATGTTCCAGCCCCCTTCGTCGGGCCCGACGAGCTCGTCACCGAGCTCGACCTGCACCCCCAGCTCCTCGTGGAGCTCGCGGTGCAGCCCGTCGACGGGCGCCTCGCCCGGATCGACCTTGCCCCCCGGGAACTCCCAGCGCCCCGCGAGCTCGACCGGCCGAGAACGACGGGCGGCGAGCAGCAGGCGAGGGTTCGTGAGGTCGTCGACGACGGCGGCGGCCACCACGAGACGGCGGGAGATCATGTGCGCAGTGTTTCACGCCGACCACGACGGGACCTGACCGACCCCGCGCTCCCGCCCGCGGAACGGGCGGGCCCTCCCCCGAGAGCAGAGGTCAGCGGATGCCCGCGTCCTTGGCCCACTGGACGGCCTCGGCGCGCGTCGAGACACCGAGCTTGCGGTAGAGGCTGCGCACCTGCGACTTCACGGTGTTGCGGGTGACGAACAGCTTGGTGGCGATCTGCTCCAGGGTGATGTCCTCGGAAAGGTTCGACAGCACGACCTGCTCACGGCGGGTGAGTGGTGCTGCGAGCTGGACGGCCGGCGACTCTGTCCGGGCCAGTTCGATGATGCTCATGCTTCCTCCATGTGCTGACCGGTCTTCCCATCGCGTCATGGGTCGATCCGGTGAGGTGCTGCTACTGGGAGAGATGGGCGAACCCGCGATTCATGACGCGGTTCTTCACCCTCAATCTCAGCGGTCTTTCACGACGAGGTCCCCCGCGGCGCGATGCACAGTATCCACGCAGGTCAGATGCCGAAAACTGCGGCCCTGGCGACAACGGACGATATCTCCGATGTGTCTTGGATCACCCGCTGTTCGTTGCGACAAGAAATGTGACCCGCCTCACAGTCTTGCTCCACAGTGCGCCGAGTGACAACCGGAGACGCCCGTGGGCCCCCCAGCGACAGCGTAGCGGAGCGGCCCTCGGGGGAACCTCGGGAGGTAGCGGAGGGTCAGCCGCCCACGAGCGCGCTGTACTCGTCTGCCGTGAGCACGGGACCGGTCTCGGTCACGTCGACCTTGATGAGCCATCCCCCGGCGAAGGGCTCGGCGTTGACGAGCGACGGGTCGTCGATCGCGGCCTGGTTGACCTCGGCCACGGTCCCGGTCACCGGGGAGTACAGCTCGGAGACCGACTTGGTCGACTCGACCTCGCCGATCACCGCACCCGCAGTGACGGTCGCACCCACCTCGGGCAGCTCGAGGTAGACGATGTCACCGAGCGCCTCGGCGGCCGTGCTCGTGATGCCGACGACGGCGGGCGTCGAGGCGTCGAGCCACTCGTGCTCGGCGGTGTACTGCAGGTCGGCGGGGAAGTCTGCCATGGGGTGCTCCTGGTCTGCTGGTGGAAGATCGGGGGTCGGGGGTCGGGCCGGGGGCCCGGTTCAGGACGTCTGAGGACGACGGTAGAACGGCATGGGCACGATCACCACCGGCTCCTCACGGCCTCGGACGTCCACCGCGAGCTCGGTGCCCTCGGCACTGAACTCGGGTGTCACGTAGGCCATCGCGATCGGGTACCCGAGAGTCGGCGAGGGAGCCCCCGAGGTCACGAGACCGATCCGCACGTCGGGCTCCTTGCCCGGGATCACGACGGCGTAGCCCGCGCGAGCGGGTCGCTTGCCCAGGCCACGGAGGCCGACGAGCACGCGCGCGGGCTGGGCACCCTTGCGCGACGCGAGGGCCGCACGCCCCACGAAGTCGAGCGGCGCGCCCTCGGCGTCGACCTTGTCGAGCTTCACGACGCGACCCAGGCCCGCCTCGTAGGGCGTCGTGGTCGTGTCGAGCTCGTGGCCGTAGAGCGGCATGCCGGCCTCGAGGCGCAGCGAGTCGCGGGCCGAGAGGCCCGCGGGGACCAGACCGACGGGCTCTCCCGCGGCCAGCACCTTCTGCCACAGCTCGCGAGCCTGCCCGGCGGGGACGAACAGCTCGAAGCCGTCCTCCCCCGTGTACCCGGTGCGCGCGACCAGGGCGTCGATCCCTGCGACGCGGAGCTCGACCGATGCGTAGTACTTCAGGTCCTTCACCACTTGTACATCGTCAGGCGCCACGAGCGAGCCGACGATGTCCTCGGCGCGCGGCCCCTGGACCGCGACGAGCGCGGTGTCCGCGGCCTGGTCCGTGACGGTCGCGTCGAAGCCCTCGCACCGGCGGACGAGCTCAGCGGTCACGAGCGGCGCGTTCCCGGCGTTCGCGACGACGAGGAACCGCTCCGCGCCCAGGCGGTAGACGACCAGGTCGTCGAGCACCGAGCCGTCCTCGGCGCAGATCATGGTGTAGCGCGCACGCCCCACGGCCACCGCGGTGAGGTTGCCGACGAGCGCGTGGTCCAGGGCGGCGGCAGCCTGCGGCCCGCTGACCTCGATCTCGCCCATGTGCGAGAGGTCGAACAGGCCCGCGGCCTCGCGGACCGCGCGGTGCTCCGCGAGGTCGGACGTGTAGCGCAGCGGCATGAGCCAGCCGCCGAAGCTCGTGAGGTTCGCGCCCAGCGCGACGTGCTCGCCGTGCAGCGGGCTGTGCCTGTCGGTCGGCCCACCGGTCTGCTGCTCCGTGCTGTCGGTCATGCGAGGTCTCCCGTCACGTAGGACTCCACAGGCGGGCACGAGCACACCAGGTTGCGGTCGCCCCGCGCACCGTCGATGCGGCGCACCGGCGGCCAGTACTTCCCGGCGCGCAGGCTCGCGACCGGGTACGCCGCGAGCTCGCGCGAGTACGGCTTGTCCCACGCCTCCGCGACGAGCGCCGCCGCCGTGTGCGGGGCGCCGCGCAGCGGCGACTCCTCGACGCTCCAGCGGCCCGAGGAGACGGCGTCGATCTCGCCGCGGATCGCGACGAGCGCGTCGACGAACCGGTCGAGCTCGGCGAGGTCCTCGCTCTCGGTCGGCTCGACCATGAGCGTGCCCGCGACCGGGAACGACAGCGTCGGCGCGTGGAACCCGTAGTCCATGAGCCGCTTCGCGACGTCCTCCGCCGTCACGCCGGTCTCCGCCGTGATCGGGCGCAGGTCGAGGATGCACTCGTGCGCGACCAGGCCGTTCGGCCCGGTGTAGAGCACCGGGTAGTGGTCGGCGAGGCGGCTCGCGACGTAGTTCGCCGCGAGGACCGCGGTCTTCGTCGCCTCGGTGAGCCCGTCCGGACCCATGAGCGCGACGTACGCGTACGAGATCGGCAGGATCCCGGCCGACCCGTAGCGCGTCGCCGAGACGGGGGTCGCGGCGGACGCGCCCGGCGCGAGCGGGTCGCCGGGCAGGAACGGGACGAGGTGCTCGGCGACGGCCACCGGGCCGACGCCGGGTCCTCCCCCGCCGTGCGGGATGCAGAACGTCTTGTGCAGGTTCAGGTGCGAGACGTCGCCACCGAACTCGCCCGGGCGCGCGAGGCCCACGAGCGCGTTGAGGTTGGCCCCGTCGATGTACACCTGACCACCCGCCTCGTGTACGAAGTCGCAGACCTCGCGCACGTGCTCCTCGTAGACGCCGTGCGTCGACGGGTAGGTGATCATGATCGCCGCCACCCGCGGGCCGTGGTCGGCCAGCTTGGCGCGCAGGTCGTCGAGGTCCACCTCGCCGCTCTCGGCCGTCCTCACCACGTCGACCTTCAGACCCGCCAGGGCCGCCGACGCCGCGTTCGTCCCGTGCGCGGACGCGGGGATGAGGCACACGTCGCGGGCCGTGTCGCCGCGCGACACGTGGTAGTCGCGGATCGCCAGCAGGCCCGCGAACTCGCCCTGCGAGCCCGCGTTCGGCTGGACCGACACCCCCGCGTAGCCCGTGATCTCCGCGAGCGCGGACTCGAGGCCGCCGATGAGCTCCTCGTAGCCCCGCGCCTGGTCCGCGGGCACGTAGGGGTGGAGGTTCGCGAACTCCGGCCAGGAGATCGCCTCCATCTCCGCGGTCGCGTTGAGCTTCATGGTGCACGAGCCGAGCGGGATCATCGTGCGGTCCAGCGCGAGGTCCTTGTCCGAGAGGCGCCGCAGGTACCGCAGCATCGAGGTCTCGGAGCGGTGCAGGTGGAAGATCGGGTGCTGGAGGTACGACGTCGTGCGGGTCGCCCAGTCCGGGAGCGCGCGGTCGGTTCCGGCGGGAGAGACGGCCTCGCCGTTCGCCTCGCCACCGTTCGTGACCAGGCCTCTACCTCGCGAGGTAGAGGCCTGGTCCGCCGAGGTAGAGGCCTGGTCCGACGAGGTAGAGGCCTGGTCCGCCGAGGTAGAGGACTGGTCCGTGAGGCCGAAGGCCCGAAGCACCGTTGCGAGAGTCGCGGAGGTGGTCGTCTCGTCGCAGGCGATCTGTACATGGTCGGCGTCGGGGTTGTACAGGTTCACACCTGCGGCCGCTGCGGCAGCGACGACGGCCTCGGCACAGCCGGGGACGACGGTGCGGACGGTGTCGAAGAAGGCGTCGTGCTCGACGGTGACGCCGCCCGCGCGCAGGGCGCCCGCGAGGGTCGTGGCGTGCGCGTGGGTGCGCTCGGCGATCGCGCGGAGGCCGTCGGGGCCGTGGTAGACGGCGTACATCGACGCCACGATGGCGAGGAGCGCCTGCGCGGTGCAGATGTTGCTCGTCGCCTTCTCCCGGCGGATGTGCTGCTCGCGCGTCTGGAGGGCGAGGCGGTAGGCGGTGTCGCCGTCGGCGTCGATCGAGACGCCCACGAGGCGACCGGGGAGCGAGCGCTCCAGGCCCTTGCGCACGGCCATGAAGGCCGCGTGCGGGCCGCCGTAGAACAGCGGGACGCCGAACCGCTGGGCAGAGCCGACGGACACGTCGGCGCCGAGCTCGCCGGGGGAGACGAGCAGCGTCAGGGCCAGCAGGTCGCTCGCGACGGTGACGAGCGCGCCCGCGTCCTTGGCCTCAGCGACGACGGGGCGCCAGTCCACGACGCGCCCCGACGCCCCGGACTGCTGGACGACGACGCCCACGAGCTGCGCGTCGTCGTCCACCCCGGCGGGGAAGGCTCCTGCGGCGCGGGCCGCGGCGAGACCGGCGTCCAGGCCACCCGACAGGTCGGCGACCACCACGGGCAGGCCGACGGCGTGCGCGCGACCGAGCGTCACCGCGAGCGTCTGGGGGAAGAGGTCGGCGTCGAGGGCCACAAAGCCGCTCTTCGCGCGCGACGCGCGCCACATGAGCGCGACGGCCTCGGCCACCGCGGTGGCCTCGTCGAGGAGCGACGCGTTCGCGACGTCCAGGCCCGTGAGGTCCTCGACGACCTGCTGGAAGTTGAGGAGCGCCTCCAGACGGCCCTGCGAGATCTCCGGCTGGTACGGCGTGTACGCGGTGTACCAGGCGGGGGACTCGAGGACGTTGCGGCGGATCACCGGGGGAGTGACGGTGCCGTAGTAGCCGAGCCCGATCATCTGCGTCTTGACGACGTTCTTGCCGGCCAGCGCGCGCAGGTGCTCCAGCACCTCGGTCTCGGTGCGCGCCGCGGGCAGGTCGAGCGGACGATCGGAGCGGATCGACGCCGGGACGGCCGCGTCGACGAGCGCGTCGAGCGAGGCGAAGCCGAGCTGGTCGAGCATCACCCCGACCTCGCGCCCGCGCGGGCCGAGGTGGCGCGGCGCGAACGCGCCGGTCGCGGCGTTGTGCCGTGAGCTGGGGTCGAAGGACGGCTGGGTCACGAGGGACTCCCGGTGGAGGGGACGACGGCGGGTCCCTCCCCGCTCTGTCATCGGACGCACGCGTCGACCTGAGAGTTTTGCCGGTCCGCCGTGCCACGTGGGCCGGGGCGCGCCGACTTGCACCGTCGGTGGGCCGAGGCCGCCGGGGGTCCGACGAGCGCACGGCCGCTTTCCAGAGTTGCCTCACCTCGACGGTACGGGGGCCTGAGAGATTCCCGGGGAGGGTTTGCTCCTTCGGCGCCGGCGCCGGTCCGCTGGACCAGGTGCCGAGCTCTCCCGTCGTGGCTCGGGCGGCTGTACTGCAGTTGTGGGCTCGATCATACCGGCCGGGCCGCTGCGGATCCCGCGGCTGGCGCCGCCGTGACAGGGTGGGTGACGTGAACGCCGGAACGATGGCCGACGTCGTGCTCCTGCTCGTGCTCGCGGGGGCGGGCCTCCTGCTCGTCTGGTGCGCCCGGGCGACCGCGTCCGGGCGCGTCGGCCGCAACCAGGTCGCCGGGATCCGCACCACCACGACGCTCGCGAGCGACGAGGCGTGGCGGACCGCCCACCGGGCGGCCCGGCCGCTGAGCGAGGCCGCGGGCTGGGTGCTCGTCGCCGCCGCCCCGGTCCTGTTCCTCGTCGGCGACGACGCGGGCTACGTCGTCGTCACCGTCGCGGCGGGACTGACGCTCGCCCTCACGGTCGGAGGGCTCGTCGTCGGGACCCGCGCCGTGCGGCGCGAGGCCGACCGGAGCCGGTGACGCACGCTCGGCGGGCCGGATCGCGTCAGGCGGGCTCGGAGACCAGCTCGCGCTCCGCCGTCGGGCCGGGCTGCGGCTCCTGCACCGTACGGCGCGCCGCCGGGCGGCCGTAGGTGAGGTAGAGCGGGAGGCCGGTGAGGAGCAGGCCGCCGACGAGGTTGCCGAGCACGGTGGGGATCTCGTTCCAGACGAGGTAGTCCATGATCGTGAACTCGCCGCCGAGCAGCAGCCCGGACGGGAACAGGAACATGTTGACGATCGAGTGCTCGAACGCCATGAAGAAGAAGAGCATCACGGGCATCCACATCGCGATGGCCTTGCCGGGCACGTCCTTCGCGACCATCGCGCCGATGACGCCCATGGAGACCATCCAGTTGCACAGCATGCCGCGCACGAACAGCGTGAGCATGCCCGAGGCCCCGTGCTCCGCGTACCCGACCGTGCGGCCCTCGCCGATGTGGCCGATCGCCTGACCGACCTCGTTGGGCGGGGTGTCGAACCCGTAGGTGACGACGATCGCCATCATCACGGCGACGGCGAACGCGCCGAGGAAGTTCCCCACGAACACGAGGCCCCAGTTGCGCAGGACGCCGCGCACCGTGACGCCGGGGCGCTTGTCGAGCCAGGCCAGCGGGCCGAGGACGAACATGCCGGTGAGCAGGTCGTACCCGAGCAGGTACAGCAGGATGAACCCGACGGGGAAGAGGACGGCGCCGAGGATCGCGTGGCCCGTGGTGACCGTGACCGTCACCGCGAACGCGGCGGCGATCGCGAGGATCGCGCCGCCCATCGTCGAGCGCACGAGCGTGTCGCGCGTGGACAGCAGGACCTTGTTGGCGCCGGCGTCGATGATCGTCGGGACGAGCTCGGCGGGCTTGACGTAGGACATGGGCGGGCTCCGGTCTCTGAGGCGACGTCGCGGCAGGGGAG
>JAQSXO010000144.1 GCA_029256625.1 Cellulosimicrobium sp.
CCCCACCCGAGCTCGGTCGACCGGGTCGCGACCGGCACGAGGTCGGGGGAGATGTCGCCGTTCGCGAGGGCCTTGGCGTACTTGGCCTGGCTCGCGACGGCGTACGCGTCGGCGCGCTCCTTGGTGAGGTGCGGGTACCGGTCGTGCAGGTTCTCGGCCGTCGCGCCCATGACGAGCGCGGAGGAGTCGACGAGGCGCTCGGCGACGAACCGCGGGTTCGGGTCCGACCCCTCGCCCATGGGGTGGTGGCCCATGTGCTCGACGCCGCCCGCGACGACGACGTCCTGCGCGCCCACGGCGACGTTCGCCGCGGTGGTCGTGACCGCCGTCATGGCGCCCGCGCACATGCGGTCGATCGCGAAGCCGGGCACCGACTTGGGGAGCCCGGCGAGGACGGCGACGCTGCGGCCGAGGGTGAGGCCCTGGTCTCCGGTCTGCGTGGTCGCGGCGAGCGCGAGCTCGTCGATGCGCTCGGCGGGCAGCTCGGGGCGGCGGCGCAGCAGCTCGCGGATCGTCTTCACGGCGAGGTCGTCCGCGCGGGTCTCCGCGTAGATCCCGTCGGGGCGCGCCTTGCCGAACGGGCTGCGCACGCCCTCGACGAAGACGACGTCGCGCACGGGGCGGTGACGCGAGCGCTGGCTGGCCGCCTGGGTGGGTGCCGAGGTGGGAGAGGGGGCCTCGTTGGCCACGGTCATGGCATCTCCATCCGATGCAGATGGTCGGGACGGCGGTGTCCGGGAGCGGCACCGCTCGGGGGTCGTACGTGCGATACACGCTACCGCGGGTATCGGTAAAGCACGAGACCGATGCTACGACATGAAGAGACCCGGTATCGCATCGCGCGATACCGGGTCTCTCGGGGTGATGGGGGTGCGCCGAGCGCGGCGGTCAGCGGCTCCCGCGGAGCTTGCGCACGACCTTCTTCGCGGTCGGCAGGCCCTTGTTCCACGCCGAGTACCACATCGAGAACGGCACGTCGACGCTGTGCACGAGCTCGTCGTCGTGCTGGGCGAAGCTGCGCTTGAACTCGCTGATCCCGTCGTTGAGCAGCCCGTTCATGTCGTAGCGCACGAGGCCCGCGTCCTGGGCGAGCGTGATCGCGTGCCACTTCACGGGCGCGTTGGCGCGGAGCTTGCGCCCCGCGTCGTTGATCCCGCCGTACAGCTCGAACGACGTCGTCGCGGACGACACGCACCACACGAACGACACCGGGGCGCCCTCGGAGAACGCGGCGACGAGCACCGAGTGCTCGCCGAGCTCGCGGTGGATCGCGAGGTAGTACTCGTCGTCGTGCAACGCGAAGCCCGCGCGCTCGGCCGTCTCGTGGTAGACGTCGAGGACCTGGCGCACCTCGGCCTCGTCCGTCACGCGGCGCACCTCGAGCCCGGTGCGCGCCGCCTTGCGGATGTCGTACCGCGTCGACTTGCCCATGGCCTTGGTCAGCTCGTCCTCGGACTTCGTCAGGTCGAGGATCAGGGTCACCGGGTAGAGGATCGGGTTCGCCGCGGGCCGGGCGTCCGGGAGCGCGAGGTGGGTCCCGACCGGCCAGTCGGGCTCGATCGTGACGCCCACGCCGCCCACCGTCGTCTTGCACCACGCGACGACCGCCCGGGTCACGGCGTCGCGCGTCGCGTCGTCGCCCACGCCCGGTCCGGCGCCCCAGCCGTCTCCCGCCGGCGCGATCACGGGCCCGCGCGGCACGTGGCACAGCGCCTTGAACTGCGCCGGGAGCGAGCGCACGAGCACCTGCGCCAGGCCGCGGACGCGGCCGTCGGCGTCCACCGCCTCCACGCGGTGCGGGGTCCACGCTCCCGTGGCCTTCACCTCGCCCCAGCCCCAGAGCTGGAGGGGGTGGCCGCCGAGCTCGTTCACCCGGGCGTCCCAGGAGGCGCGGTCGGTGACTGTCCGGATCGTCAGGTTCCCGCCGCAGCGCGTCGGGCTGGAGCACGTTCTCCACGGGGAGCGCGAACCGCTCCGAGATCCCCTGCACGACGCCGCGCGCCGCCTCCAGGCGCGCCGCGGCGCCGGGGTCGCGGTCGGCCCACGCGCGCGGCGGCGGCGGGGCGTCGGTGCGCGGCCCGCGCGTCGTCGGGAGGGCGCTCGGGGGCAGGGCGAGCGCGGCGTCGATCGCGCGCTGCCAGTACGCGGCCCGGCGCCGTGTGCCCTTGCCCGCGAACGGGGGAAGCTCGACGAGCTGGCCGGCCGTGCGTGGCAGGGCCTCCGCGGCGGCGACGATCGCGCGGTCGGGCAGCACGCGGCCGGGCGCGATGTCCCGAGCGCGCGCGGTCGCGTCGCGGGCCTCCCACAGGCTCCGCACGACCGCGAGGCGGCGCGGGTCGCGCAGCGTGTGCGAGCCGGACGTGCGCCGCCACGGCTCGGGGCGCGGTGCGGGCGGTCCGGCGGTCCGCACCGCCTCGAACTCCTCCGCGGCCCACCCGGCCTTGCCCGCCTCCTCGAGCCGCTCGCCGAGCGCGCGGCGCAGCGGGACGAGCACCTCGACGTCGAGGGCCGCATACCGCAGCCAGTCCTCCGGGAGCGGGCGCGTCGACCAGTCGACGGCCGAGTGCTCCTTCGCGAGGCCCAGGCCGAGCACGTCGGCGACGACGGCCGCGAGCCCCACGCGCTCCATGCCGAGCAGCCGCGCCGCGAGCTCGGTGTCGAACACGCTCGCGGGGACCACGCCGTGCTCGGCGAGACCCGGCAGGTCCTGCGACGCGGCGTGCAGCACCCACTCGGCGTCGCCGACCGCCTCGCGCAGCGGCGACAGGTCCGGCACGGCGACCGGGTCGACGAGCGCCGTCCCCGCGCCCTCGCGGCGCACCTGGACGAGGTAGGTGCGCTGACCGTAGCGGTAGCCCGACGCGCGCTCCGCGTCGGCGGCGACCGGGCCGCTCGCGGCGGCGAACGCGTCGACGACGCGGGCGAAGGCCGCCGGGGTGTCGACGACGCGGCCGAGCCCGTCGGACGGCTCGGTGAGCGGCGTGACGACGGTCTGCTGCGTGCCGGTCGCGGGGGTCGGGTCGAGCGGCGGGGGTGCGGGTGCTGCGGTCGAGCTCATGGGCCCACGGTATTGCGTCGCGCGGGGGGTCGAGCACCGAGCGGCGTCACGCCGTCGGGCAGGGGCGGCAGCCCGGCGGCCGTGCAGAGCAGCTGCGCCCAGGCCGCAAGGTGGTCACCGAGGTCCGCCGCACCGGCGCTCCCCACGGGCACGGGGGTCCACGACGCGCGCATCTCCAGCTCCACGTCGTTGTGCTTGCCGGCGAGCGCGCCGAAGCTCTGCGACAGGACGCGCGTCACCGTGCCGCCCTCCGCGCGCACGGCCGCACCCGTGTCGTGGAGCGCGTCCTCGAGCCACGTCCACGCGACCTCGGCGAGCATCTCCTCCGACGCCATCTCCGGCTCGAGCGTGGCGCGCACCATCGTCACCACGCGGAAGGTGCCCTGCCAGGCCTCCTGGCCGTCGGGGTCGTGGAGCACGATGAACCGCCCCGACGCGAGGTCGGGGTCCTCGGAGCGCGCGGCCTCCACCTCGCCCGTGAGCGCGACCGACCACGGCGCGATCCGGCGGGGGGCGGGGACCTCGCGCAGCGTCACCTCGGGTCGCAGCCGCCGCGCGCCGAGGGCGTCGAGGACGGCACGGAACTCCGGGGGAGCGTCGGTCCCGTGAGCGGTGATCACCCTCGGCACACTACGAGCCGACGGGACGAACCGGACGCACGCCGCGCGGGTGTCATCGAATCGTGACCCCGACTTCGTCAAGAACGCTGCCGGTGACCGGATCGTGGCCCCTCGGGAGCGCTGCGGCGCACGAGGACTAGGCTGGCCGCGTATCCATCACCGGTGCACCCGGCCGCGCTCCCGCGCCCGGCCCGGTCCGGCTCCGCGCCCTCCCCGCGCGCAGCCGTCGTGCGCCGGGACCGACCCTCGAGGAGCAGGGAAGCAGATGTCAGCACGCGCACAGATCGGTGTGACCGGACTCGCCGTCATGGGTCGCAACCTGGCCCGCAACTTCGCCCGGCACGGCTACACGGTCGCGGTGCACAACCGCTCGTACGCCAAGACCGAGTCCCTGATCGCCGAGGCGGGCAGCGAGGGCGACTTCGTCCCGTCCGAGTCGATGGCCGACTTCGTCGCGTCGCTCGAGCGCCCGCGCAAGGTCGTCATCATGGTCAAGGCCGGCGCGGCGACCGACGCCGTCATCGACGAGCTCGTGCCGCTGCTGGAGGAGGGCGACATCGTCGTCGACGCCGGCAACGCGCACTTCCCCGACACGATCCGCCGGGAGAAGGCGCTCGCGGCGAAGGGCCTGCACTTCGTGGGCACCGGCGTCTCCGGCGGCGAGGAGGGCGCGCTCAACGGCCCGTCGATCATGCCCGGCGGCACGCGCGAGTCCTACCAGAGCCTCGGCCCGATCCTCGAGGACATCTCGGCGAAGGTCGACGGCACGCCGTGCTGCACCTACGTCGGGCCCGACGGCGCCGGCCACTTCGTCAAGATGGTGCACAACGGCATCGAGTACGCCGACATGCAGCTCATCGCCGAGGCGTACGACCTGCTCAAGCAGGGGCTCGGCGCGTCCGCCGCGGAGATCGGGAAGATCTTCGAGGAGTGGAACACGGGCGACCTCGAGTCGTTCCTCATCGAGATCACCGCCGACGTGCTCCAGCACGTGGACGCGGAGACCGGCAAGGCGTTCGTCGACGTCGTGCTCGACCAGGCCGAGCAGAAGGGCACCGGCCGCTGGACGGTGCAGAACGGCCTCGACCTGGGCGTGCCGATCACCGGCATCGCCGAGGCGACGTTCGCCCGCGCGCTCTCCGGCTCGGTCCCGCAGCGCGAGGCCGGTCGCGCCGCGCTGCCCGCCGACGCCGCGGCGTGGGACGTGCAGGACCGCGACGCGTTCGTCGAGGACGTGCGCCTCGCGCTCTACGCGTCCAAGGTCGTCGCGTACTCGCAGGGCTTCGACCAGATCGCCGCGGCGTCCGCCGAGCTCGGCTGGGACATCGACCGCGGGGCCATGGCGCGCATCTGGCGCGGCGGCTGCATCATCCGCGCGCGCTTCCTCAACCGCATCACCGAGGCGTACGAGCGCGACGCGCAGCTCCCGCTGCTCCTCGCCGACGAGTACTTCACCGGCGCGGTGGGCAACGGCCTCGCGGCGTGGCGTCGCGTCGTCGCGCAGGCCGCCCTCAACGGCGTCCCGACGCCCGCGTTCTCGTCGTCGCTCGCCTACTACGACGGCGTCCGGGCCGAGCGCCTGCCCGCCGCCCTCATCCAGGCGCAGCGCGACTTCTTCGGCGCGCACACCTACCGCCGCGTCGACAAGCCGGGCACGTTCCACACCGAGTGGTCGGGCGACCGGACCGAGTCCGACGCCTGACGGCTCACCACCGCACGACCCGACGGCGGTCGTCGCGCTCCGGCGCGGCGGCCGCCGTCGGCGCGTCCGGCCTCTCCGGGCCCGGCCCGGCACGACGGCGCGCGGGAGGCCGGGCCGCACGCGCCGCCGACGTGGCAGGCTAGACCCGGCCGGACGCTGCGTCGGCCCCACCCCCTGACGTCGGACGACACGGAGAACGATGAGCCGCCACCCGCAGGACGCGACCGCGACGAGGATGCTCGCCGACCGGACGGGCACGGACCCGGCCGACTGGTTCCTCGTCTTCAAGGCCCGCTACGGGATGGAGGTCGTGTTCCGCGCCCTCGCGGAGGCGCGCGGGACGGGCGACGTCGTCACGCAGGTGTTCACGTGCTCGACGGCGGTCGACCCCGTCCTCGTCGCCGGGCTGCGGCCCGTCTACGCCGAGGTCTCCCCGGCGACGGTCGCGATCGACCCCGACCGGCTCGCGGTCGGGCCGGCCACGCGGGCCGTCGTGCTCCAGAACACGTTCGGCATCGTCGACGACGCGACCGCGCTCCGGCTGCGCGCCGCCGCGCGCTCCGTCGGCGCCCTGCTCGTCGAGGACAGCGCGCACTGCGTCACGCGCCTCGCGCGCGACGCCGACGGGTCGCCCGTCGCGGACGTGTCGTTCCACTCGTTCGGCGTCGAGAAGATGCTCCCGACGCGGTTCGGGGGTGCCGTGTGGGTGAACCCCGCGCTCGAGCCGGCGCTGCGCGCCGCGATCGTCTCCGCGCTCGACGCGCTGCCGGTCGTGGGCGCTCGGCTCGACCTCGCCGCGCGCAGCTTCCGGACGCAGGTGCGCGTGCTCAACCGGCTCCCGGGCGGCGCTGCGGGGAAGGTGCGCGGTGCGCTCACCGCCGTCGGCGCGTACGAGCCGGCGATCGCCCCCGTCGAGAACCGGGGCGGCCTCGCGCACCCGCCGCAGCGTCCGTCGTCGTGGGTCACCGGCCGGATGGTCGACGCGCTGCGGTCGAGCGGCGACGTCGAGGCGCGCCGCGCCGACACGGTCGCGGAGTACGTGCGCGGGCTGTCCGACGTCGTCGAGGTCCCGGCGGGCATCGGCGAGCGCGCGCCGCTGGTCCGGTTCCCCTTCTTCGCGCCCGACGCCGCGACCGCCGACCGGCTCGTGCGGGAGCTGACGGCCGCAGGGTTCTACGTCGGCAAGTGGTACCGGCCCGCGCTGTTCCC
The DNA here is from genome assembly GCA_029256625.1 of Cellulosimicrobium sp. Classification (GTDB taxonomy): domain Bacteria; phylum Actinomycetota; class Actinomycetes; order Actinomycetales; family Cellulomonadaceae; genus Cellulosimicrobium. Next base: position 6,590 of record JAQSXO010000144.1, read on the forward strand.
CGGCCCGGACGACCCGACCGCGTACGGGTACGCGCCGGGAGACCCGGCCCTCGCGACGACCGAGGACCTCGTGGCGCGCGTCGTCAACCTGCCGACCACGGTCGGCGTCGCGACGGCGCGCCGGATCGTCGAGGCGGTGCGGTCCGCGCTGGGCGCCTGAGGTCCCGGCGGAGGGGCGCTCGGGTCACGCCGACGGGCGTGATCGCGCGAACTTCACGTAGTCGAGCGTGTGGCGCAGGTCGACGCGCCACACGTCGACCCGGCGGCGCAGGCTCCTGTCGGGCGCGTAGCGCAGCGTGTGCCACACCCCGTGCTTGCGGGCCTTCTTCACGCGGTGGCGCAGCGACACCGGCACGAGCGCGCGGACGACCGGGTAGGGCACGTTGACCCACAGCCGCGCCTCGGACGTGACCTGCGCGGGCAGCTCGCGCCCGTGCACCAGGTCCTCGACGTAGCAGCGCGCGAGGTTCCCGCCCGCGGCCATCGTGTAGAAGCTCGCCGCGCCCTGGCGCAGGTTGACCTCGAGGATCTTGCTCGTGCCGGTGCGGCGGTCGTACATGACGTCGAGGTTCGCGGCGCCGACGTAGCCGAGGCTGTCGAGCAGGTGCCGGATCGACTCGGTGAGCTTGTCGTCCTTCATCGTCACGACGGCGTTGTAGTTGCCCACGAGCTTCGGGTCGTACTCGCCGAGCACGATCTGGGCGGCGGACAGGAACCGCAGCCGGCCGTGCCGGTCGGAGTACGTGTTGACCACGCGCATGACCGACTCGTCGCCCGCGAGGTACTCCTGCACGATGAGGTCGTCCGTGTAGCCCGCGGCGTAGATGCGGCGCGCGACGTCGCGCAGCTCGGCCGCGTCCTGGACGAGGTAGACCTTCTTCTTGCCCTCGAACTGGAGGCGCGGGTAGGTGTCCGTGTCCGACGGCTTGAGGATGAGGGGGTACGGGAAGGGCAGGTCCTCCCCGAAGCCGGGAGCGTCGACGTCGGCCGCCGTGGCGATCACCGTCTCCGGGTGCGGCACGCCCAGCTCCGCGCACGTGCGGTAGAAGTCGGTCTTGTTCATGAGCCGCGCCGCCAGCTCCTGGCCCACGAGCGGGATGACGAACAGGTCCTCGAGCTCGGCGCGGTGCGCGATCACGACGTTCGTGTAGAACTCGATGTTCGCGATGAGCAGGCGCTTGCGGCCCGGGAACTCCTGGGCCAGCTCGCGCAGGACCGCGACGATGCGCTCGGGGTCGTCGAAGTCGCGGTAGGTGCGCACGTCAACGATGCGCGAGTCCGCCGTCTCCCGCAGGGGGAAGCGGCCCAGGGCCAGCGTGCGGACGCCGTACGCCTCGTGCAACGACCTCGCGATGTTGTAGGTGTTGAGGTTGGTCCCCAGGACGATGGGGAGGAACTCGGCGTTGCCGTACGTCATCGCGGAGGGTCGTCCGTTTCTCTGTGTGGTCGGCGGGCGTCCGCCATCCTACGGGCCGGGTACGGACGCGCCCGGGCCGACGCCCTCGCCCGCGACGGCCTCACCCGTGCGGTCCTGACCGGCGCGGACGTCGACGCCGTGCAAGGCCAGCGCGCGCACGAGCTCGTCGTGGCCGCGCGAGACGTCCCAGTGCACCCCCACCATGCCGGCGGCCCGCGCGCCCTCGACGTTGCGCGCGGTGTCGTCGACGAAGAGCACCTCGCCCGAGTCGGCGCCGATCCGTCGCGCCGCCTCGCGGAAGAACCGCGGGTCCGGCTTGGCGAGCCCGAGCTCGCACGAGTACCAGCTCGTGTCGAACTCGGCGTCGTACCCGAGCGTCCGGCGCATGAACGGCACGCGCCGGCTCTCCTGGTTGGTGCCGAGGTGCACGCCGTAGCCGCTCGCGCGGAGCGCCCGCACGAGGTCGAACGACGCGTCCACGACCTCGAGCGCGTCGAACCAGATCGCGCGGTACACGTCCTCCGCCGGCTCCGCCACGCCGTAGCGCTCGAGCCCGGCGGCGAGCACGGGGAGGTAGTCGCCCTCGCCGACGAGCATGGGCAGGTCCTCGCTCCACGTCTCGCGGACGAACTCGTGCGCGCGGTCGCCCAGGTAGCGCGCGACGGCCGCGTACCAGCCGTCGGGGATGTGCTGGAGCACGCCGTCGGCGTCGAACAGGACGTGGCGCACGGTCATGGCCGCCACCCTAGCGGCGGGGGTCATCGGGCCGGGACCAGTGGCCGTGGCGATGGGCGGGGCAGGCCGCCGTAGGATCCACGGGTGACGTCGCGACCGGACCAGGACCACGCCCAGCCCCTCGTCGGAGTGCTCGGAGGTGTCGGGCCGCTCGCCACGGCGTACTTCCTCCAGCTCCTCGTCGAGCTCACGGAGGCCGAGCGCGACCAGGACCACGTCGACGCCGTCGTGCTCAACCACGCGACGATCCCCGACCGCACCGACTTCATCCTCGGGCGCTCGGACGCCGACCCCGGCCCGGTGCTGGCGCGCGACGCGCAGCGGCTCGAGGGGTTCGGGGCGGAGTTCCTCGTCATGCCGTGCAACACCGCGCACTACTTCACGCAGCAGGTGCTCGACGCGATCAGCGTGCCGTTCGTCTCCATCATCGACACGACGGTCGACGCGGCCCGGTCCCGGGTCGGCGACCTGCGCGCGGTGGGTCTGCTCGCGACGGCGGGCACCGCGGCGTCCGGCGTCTACCAGGACGCCTTCGCCCGTCACGGCGTCGACGCGCTCGTCCCGGACGACGCGGACCAGGCGCTCGTCTCGCAGATCATCTACGAGCAGGTGAAGGCCGGCCGGCCCGTCGACATCGAGACGTTCCGCGCCGTCGCGGGCCGGCTCGTCGAGCGGGGCGCCCAGGTGATCGTGCTGGGCTGCACGGAGCTGTCGGTCGTCGCCGTCGACCACGACCTGCTCGCCGACCCGCTCTACCTCGACTCGACCGACCAGCTC
>JAQSXO010000145.1 GCA_029256625.1 Cellulosimicrobium sp.
GACCCCTGCGGCGCGGGCGACCGGTTCGCCTCGACGGTGGCGGTCGCGCTCGCCCGGGGCGCCGAGCTCGTCGAGGCGGTCGTCGCCGCGGTCGGGTCGGCGTCGGAGTGGGTCGCGACGGGCGGCGCCGAGGGGTACCGCCGGCGTGCGGACGCGGCGACCGGGCACGCGTCCGGGGCCCCGCGGACGACGCCGGAGCACGTCTCCGGGCCCGCGCCCACGGACCCGGCCCCCGAGGCCGTGGCGGCGCGCCTGCGCGCTCGCGGAGGCACCGTGGTCGCGACCGGCGGGTGCTTCGACATCCTCCACGCGGGGCACGTCGCGACCCTCGAGGCCGCGGCGCGCCTCGGCGACCACCTCGTGGTCCTGCTCAACGGCGACGCGTCGGTCCGTCGGCTCAAGGGGCCCGAGCGGCCCGTCGTCGGGCAGGCAGACCGCGCGCGCGTCCTCGCGGCGCTCGACTGCGTCTCGGCCGTCGTCGTGTTCGACGAGGACGACCCGCGCGCCGCGCTCGACCGCCTGCGCCCGGACGTGTGGGCGAAGGGCGGCGACTACACCGAGGAGACCCTGCCCGAGGCGGAGGTGGTCCGGCGCCACGGCGGCCGGGTCGTCGTCCTGCCCTACGTCGACGGTCGTTCCACGACCTCGATCCTCGAACGCTCCGGGCGGTTCGCGCCCGGGCTCCCGACCCTGACGGAGGAGACCACCGCATGACCTCGACCACCTCGACCACCTCGACCACCCAGCAGCCCGACCAGGCCCCGGTCCCGCGCGAGCTCGGCACCGTCTACGTCACGGGCGGCGCGAGCGGCCTGGGCGCCGCGCTCGTCGACGCCGTGACGGCGGCGGGCGGCAAGCCGGTCGTCCTCGACCGGGTCGCGCCTGCGGGCGGCGTGCCCCACGCGGTCGTCGACCTGTCCGACTCGGCCGCGGCGGCCGCGGCGGTCGAGCGCCTCGCCCTGGAGGTCGGGCCGCCCGACGCGGTCGTGACCGCCGCCGGCACCGACGCGTGCGGGCGGCTCGACGAGATCGACGTCGACACGTGGGAGCGCGTCGTGCGCGTCAACCTGTTCGGCACGGTCGCGGTCGTGCGCGCCGCGCTGCCCTTCCTCGAGGAGCGGCGCGGGACGGTCGTCACCGTCGCGTCGACCCTGGGCCTCAAGGGCGTCTCGGACGCGACCGCCTACTGCGCGTCCAAGTTCGCCGTCCGCGGCTTCTCCCAGGCGCTCGCCGCCGAGCTCGCGGGACGCGTCGGCGTGACGTGCCTCGTGCCCGGCGGGATGCGCACCGCGTTCTTCGACGGCCGCACCGAGCAGTACAAGCCCGGCCCGGACGCCGACCTCAACGACCCGCGCGCGACCGCGGCCGCCGTCGTCACCGCGCTGCGCCAGCCCGTGGGCTGCGAGATCCGCGAGATGCTCGTCATGGCGTCCGGCGAGACGTCGTGGCCGTGACGGCGGGCGCGACCGAGCTGGCGCCCGACCTGCCGGGGCTCGCCGGGCAGGACGAGGGCACGGTCCTCGTGCTGCGCGCGCTCGGGCTCGGGGACGCGCTGACCGCGGTCCCGGCCCTGCGCGGCGTGCGTCGCGCGTGGCCCGGGCGACGCGTCCTGCTCGCCGCGCCGGAGGAGGTGGGTGGCTGGCTCCGTGACCTCGGCCTGGTCGACGGCGTGGTGCCCGCGCGGGGCCTCGAACCCCTCGCGTGGGTCGAGGAGTCCGAGGCGGTGACCGGCGCTCCGCCCTCCGGGCACGTCGCCGTGAACCTGCACGGCAGCGGGCCGGAGAGCCACCGCGTGCTCCTCGACACCGCGCCCGAGCAGGTCGTCGCGTTCGCGTCGCGCGAGGCGGGCGTCACCGGGCCGGGCTGGGACCCCGAGGAGCACGAGGTCGACCGCTGGTGCCGTCTGGTCACGGCCGCGGGCGGCGCGTGCTCGCGCGAGGACCTGCGGATCGACCCGCCGGCGTCGCGCGGGCGGCACGTCGTCGTGCACCCCGGCGCGGCGTCCGGCTCGCGGCGCTGGCCCGCGGACCGCTTCGCCGCCGTCGCGCGCGACCTCGCCGCCGCGGGGCACGACGTCGTCGTGACGGGCGGCCCCGACGAGCGCGACCTCTGCGCGCGCGTCGTCGCGGACGCCACGGCGTCCCTCGAGGTGACGACGGGCGGGCCGGGCACGGTGACCGACACCGCGGGCACGCTCGACCTGCCCGGGCTCGCCGACGCCGTCGCGACGGCACGCCTCGTGGTGTGCGGCGACACGGGCGTCGCGCACCTCGCGACGTCCTTCGGCACCCCGTCGGTCGTCCTGTTCGGGCCGACCCCGCCGTCGGCGTGGGGCCCGGCGATCGACCCGGAGCGGCACGCCGTGCTCTGGCACGGCGACGACGCGACGCCCGCGCAGCCCGGCGGGCACCGGGGCGACCCCCACGCCGCCGACCTCGACCCGGCCCTCGACCGGATCACCGTCGACGAGGTCGTCGACGCCGCGCGCTCGCTCCTCGCGGGACCGGAGGACGCCGCCGAGATGCGTGCGGGCGGCGAGGTCCGGAGGGTCGAGGCATGACCTCTCCCGATCTCGATCTCCGCACCGACGGAAGGACCGCACCATGACCGGCCCCACCTCCCCCGACCCCGACCCCCTGGACGCCTCGCACCGGTCGCACGCCGCCGACTTCTCGGCGAGCGGCGACGTGCAGCCCGGCGAGACGCCGCCGGCCGAGGACCAGGTGAGCGCGCCGCAGGGCCACGAGGAGCACGGTCCGCACCGGGCGGTGCCGTGGGTGTGGATCGGCGTCGTCGGCGCGGTCGCGGTCCTCGTGGCCCTGTTCTTCGTCGGCTACGCCGTGGGGCTGCTCGACTGAGGCCGGTCCGCGCTCACGGCGGCCACGCCGAGCGCGCGCACGTCCCACCCCGCCGCGCGCCACCGGCCCCGGTCGACGGCGTTGCGCGCGTCGACGAGCCGGGGCGCGCGCACGACGCCGGCGAGGTCGTCCGGGTCGAGCGCGCGGTACTCGTCCCACTCGGTGGCGAGGACCACGACGTCCGCCCCGGCGGCCGCCTCGCGCGCGTCGGCCGCGTACCCGAGCTCGGGGGCGGCGGCCTGCGCGAGCGCGAGGGCCTGAGGGTCGGTGACGACGACCTCCGCGCCCTCTGCGGCGATCGCCCGCGCGAGCGCGAGCGCGGGCGAGCTGCGCACGTCGTCGCTGTCGGGCTTGAACGCGGCGCCGAGCACGGCGACCCGCCGGGCCGTGAGCGAGCCGCCGCACGCGGCGCGGGCGAGCTCGACCGCCCGGTCCCGGCAGCGGTCGTTGATCGCGTCGACCTCGTCGAGGAAGGACACGGCCCGGCCCACGCCGAGCTCGCGCGCCCGGGCCGCGAACGCGCGGATGTCCTTGGGCAGGCACCCGCCCCCGAACCCGAGCCCGACGCCCAGGTACTCGCCGCCGATCCGGCGGTCGAGCGCCATCGTGCCCACGAGCGCGACGGCGTCGCCGCCCGCGGCCTCGCACACCTCCGCGACGGCGTTCGCGAACGAGATCTTCGTCGCGAGGAACGCGTTCGCCGCGACCTTGGCCAGCTCCGCCGTGGCGAGGTCGGTCACGAGGCGCGGCACACCGTCGTCGAGCAGCCGCGCGTAGACCGCGTCGAGACGCGCGACGAGGGCGCCGCCGTCGTCGGGCACCCCGTAGACGAGCCGGTCGGGGTGCAGCGTGTCGGCGACGGCGTGGCCCTCGCGCAGGAACTCCGGGTTCCACGCGAGCCCGACGCCGGCGGGCAGGTCGCGCGCGAGCCGCTCCGCCGTCCCGACGGGCACCGTCGACTTGCCGACCACGACCGCGCCCGGCCGCAGGTGCGGGCGCAGCGCGGCGAGCGCCGCGTCGAGCTGCTGCAGGTCGGCCACCCCGCTCCCGGCCGACTGCGGCGTCCCGACGCACAGGAAGTGGACGTCCGCGTCGGCGGCGCGCGCGGCGTCGGTCGAGAACGTGAGGGAGCCCGGTCCGTCGGGGTCGGCCAGGAGCGCCGTGAGCCCCGGCTCGAAGAACGGGGCCCGGCCCTCGGCCAGCGCGTCGACCCGGGCGCGGTCGACGTCGATCCCGACGACGTCGTGACCGAGCCGGCCCATGGCCGCGGCGTGCACGGCCCCGAGGTAGCCGCACCCGTGCACCGAGAGCCTCATGCGCCCGCCCCTCCCGCGCCGCCGACGGCCACGCCGGTCCCGACCGCGCCCGCGGGGACCGCCGCGCCGAGCCCGGCCTCCTCGCGGAACCACGCGACCGTGCGCGCCAGGCCCTCCGGCCACGGCGTCCGGGCGCGCCAACCCAGGACGCGCTCCGCGAGCGCCGTGTCGGGCCGGCGGCGGCGCGGGTCGTCCTCGGGCAGGTCGACGCGGACGACCCCCGCGTCGCTCCCCGTCGCGGCGAGCACGTCCTCGGCCACGCGGGCCACCGTGAGCTCGGTCGCGTCCCCCAAGTTCATGGGCCCCGGGTGCCCGGAGCGGGCGAACGCGAGGATGCCCTCCACGAGGTCGTCCACGTAGCAGACCGAGCGCGTCTGGGACCCGTCGCCGGCCACGGTGAGCGGCTCGCCCGCGAGCGCCTGGCGCACGAACGTGGGCACCATGCGCCCGTCGTGGCCCCGCATGCGCGGCCCGTAGGTGTTGAAGATCCGCACGATCCCCGCGTCGACGCCGCGCGAGCGGCGGTACGCCGCCGTCGTCGCCTCGGCGAACCGCTTGGACTCGTCGTAGACGCTGCGGGGGCCGACCGGGTTCACGTGGCCCCAGTAGTCCTCGCGCTGCGGGTGCACGTCGGGGTCCCCGTAGACCTCCGACGTCGAGGCGAGGACGAACCGCGCCCCGGCCCGCTCGGCGAGCTCGAGCCCGTGGCGGGTCCCCGCGGACCCCACGAGCAGGGTCTCGAGCGGGAGCCGGAGGTAGTCCACGGGCGAGGCGGGCGACGCGAGGTGCAGCACGAGGTCGACCCGCTCCGGGTCGGGCACGTCGATCCCGGCGCTGACGTCTCCCTCGACGAACCGGAACCGCGGATCGTCGCGCAGGGCGTCGAGGTTGCGGACCTGCCCGGTCGACAGGTCGTCGACGCACACGACCTCGATGCCCTGGCCCACCAGCGCCTCGCACACGTGGCTGCCCACGAAGCCGGCACCGCCCAGCACGACCGCGCGCCGCACGGTGCGGGCCGCGCTCGGAGTCTCCGGGGTGTCGCTCATGCTCGTCTCCTCGCGACGGAGCGCGACGCAGGCACGCGGGGACGATCCGTCCCGCCGGTCGCGCTCGTGCGGACGGGCTCGTGGCTGGACCCGGGGCTCCCACGCTCACACGCCTCCTGTCGGCTCGCACGGTGGCTCGCGCGTCGGCTCGCACGCCCCTGCCCGCGGGGACCGTCCGGGTGCACGGACGGCCGGGCACCGGGCGCGAGCGACCCGGGGCCGTGGCACGGTGACGCGATGAGCGCACCGACCGCACCCCAGCAGCAGGCCGCCGACCCGGACACCAAGCTGTCCCGCTCGGTCGGGGGACGGCTCCTGTACCTCTTCATCCTCGGCGACGTGCTCGGCGCGGGCGTCTACGCGCTCGTGGGCGAGATGGCCGGCGAGGTCGGTGGCGCCGTGTGGCTGCCGCTGCTCGTCGCGCTGGGCCTCGCCCTGCTCACCGCGGGCTCGTACGCCGAGCTCGTGACCAAGTACCCGCGGGCCGGCGGCGCCGCGGTGTTCGCCGACCGGGCGTTCCGCAGCCCGCTCGTGTCGTTCCTCGTCGGGTTCTCCATGCTCGCCGCCGGGGTGACGAGCGCGGCGGGACTCTCGCTCGCGTTCGCGGGCGACTACCTCGCGACCTTCGTGGACGCGCCCGACCGGCTCGTGGCGGTGCTGTTCCTCGCGCTCGTCGCCGCGCTCAACGCGCGCGGCATCAAGGAGTCGCTGCGCGCCAACGTCGGGATGACCGCGATCGAGCTGTCCGGACTCGTGCTCGTGGTCGTGCTCGCCGCCGTCGTGCTGGGCCGGGGCGACGGGTCCCCAGCGCGGGTCACGCAGTTCGCCGAGGGCACGACGCCGGCGCTCGCCGTCCTCGCGGCGGCGATCCTCGCGTACTACTCGTTCGTGGGGTTCGAGACGTCGGCGAACCTCGCGGAGGAGGTGCGCGACGTCCGGCGGACGTACCCCCGGGCGCTCTTCGGCGCGCTCGTCACGGCCGGGGTCGTCTACGTGGCGGTCGGGATCGCCGCCGTCGCGGTCGTCGACCCGCAGACGCTCGCGGGGTCCACGGGTCCGCTGCTCGAGGTCGTCGAGGCCGAGGGGTCGGTGCCCGCGTGGGTGTTCTCGCTCGTGGCCCTCATCGCGGTGGCGAACGGCGCGCTGCTGACGATGATCATGTCGAGCCGGCTCGCCTACGGCATGGCGGAGCAGGGCCTGCTCCCGTCCGTGCTCGGCCGGGTGCTCCCGCGGCGTCGCACCCCGTGGGTCGCGATCGTCGTGACGACGGTGGTCGCCATGGGGCTCGTCTTCACGGGCGACGTGGCCGGGCTCGCCGAGACGGTCGTGCTGCTCCTGCTGCTCGTGTTCGCCTCGACGAACGTCGCGGTCCTCGTGCTGCGGCGCGACCCGGTCGACGCGCCGCACTTCCGCGTCGCGACGGTCGTGCCGGTGCTCGGCGTCGCGTCGTGCGTGCTGCTGCTCACCCAGCAGGACGCCGTCACGTGGCTGCGCGCGGGGATCCTGCTCGCCGTCGGCGCGGTCCTCTACGGCGTCATGCGCTGGACGGGCCGGACGCGCAGCGCGCGACTCGCGCGGGAGGAGTGACCGCGGAGCCGGTCGCGGTCAGGCGGACGCGACGCGCGTGACCGAGCCCCGCACGACGAGGTGCAGGGGCAGGACCGTGCGGGCGGGCGCGCCGACGCGGCGGTCGCCGGTCATGGACCGCTCGATCGCGTCCATGGCGGCGAGCGCGAGCGCCGCGACGGGCTGCTCGAGCGTCGTGAGCTTGGGCCGCAGCCACTGGCCGACGCGGATGCCGTCGCACCCGACGACCGAGAGGTCCTCGGGGATCGAGATGCCGTGCAGCTCCGCCGCGCCGAGCATCCCGACGGCGACGATGTCGCTGCCGACGAACACGGCCGTCGGCGCGTTCCCGGGCCGCGTGAGGTAGGGGAACGTCGAGGCGCCGAACTGCTCGGTGTACGGGCCGTGGCGGACGAGGTCCGGGTCGACGTCGAGGCCGGCGTCGTGCATCGCGTCGACGTAGCCGCGCAGGCGGTCCTGCGTCGTCGAGAGCTCGGCAGGCCCGGCGACGTGCGCGATGCGGCGGTGCCCCTGCTGCACGAGGTAGCTCGTGGCCTGGTAGGCGCCGCCGTAGTTGTCCACGGTGATCGTCTCGACCGGCAGGTCGAGGTCGACCTCCTCGTCGATGACGACGACGGGCAGGCCGTCCGCGACGGCGCGCGCGAGCCGGTCGTCGGTGCGCGACATCCCCACGTAGACGACGCCGCCGAGCGAGCCGTCGCTCGCGAGGAGCTGGCCGAGGCCCGACTCCGCGTCGCCGTGTCGCGTCGACAGCGCGACGACGAGCGGGACCCGGCGGTCTCCCGCGAGGCGCGCGACCTCCTCGGCGAGCGCGGTGAAGAACGGGTTGACGAAGTCGGGCACGACGAGCGCGACGACGCCGGTGCGGCGCTCGTCCTCGCGCGCGACGGGGCCCGGCGCGGGCACGACGTACCCCACCTCGCGCACGGCGGCGTCGATGCGCGCCGCCGTCTCCGGCTGCACGTTGAGCTGCCCGCGCAGGTAGCGCGAGGCGGTCGAGGCCGACACGCCGGCACGTTGCGCAACACGCGTGAGCGTCATGGCTC
>JAQSXO010000146.1 GCA_029256625.1 Cellulosimicrobium sp.
GCTCGCGCCGATCGCGACCACGACGAGCGCGACGGCGAGCGGGCCGAGGCCCGACGGCGTCTTGCCGGACGCCACGACGAAGAACACGAGCACGAAGGTCGCGATGACCTCCGTGATGAAGTTCCACGCGTAGGAGCGGATCTCCGGACCGGTGGAGAACACGGCGAGCTTGGTCGCACCGGGGGCGTCCTCGTCGAAGTGCTTCTTGTACGCGAGGAACGCGACCACGGCACCGATGATCGCGCCGATCAGCTGGGCACCCCAGTACATGAGCATGTTGCCCACGGTCGGCTCGATCGTCGCCGTGACCATGCCTTCCGGGCCGGTCACGGAGTAGAACGGCTCCTGCGCGGTGAAGAGGCCGATGGTCACGGCGGGGTTGAGGTGCGCACCCGACTTGTAGGCCACGTAGACGGCGGTGAAGACCGCGAGGCCCCATCCGAAGTTGATGAGGAGCCAGCCGCCGTTGAAGCCCTTGGTCCTCGGCAGGATGACGTTCGCGACGACGCCCGCACCGAGGAGGATCAGTGTCGCCGTGCCGAGGATCTCGGACCAGAAGGCGTTCATGAGGAGTTGATCCATCGTGCTCTCTCTTTCGTGGTGGACTTCTCTGTCTCAACCGTCCCGGCGCGCCTGAGCGCCGGGTCCTCGGGTCGGTCCGCCGTCGGCGTGCGCCCCGTGAGGTCGGTGTGCGAGGGCCGGTCGGGCGCCGTCCCCTGCCGGACGGCGCCCGAGGCGCGCTCGCGAGCGTGTTCTGCTGTCAGGTGGTGCGCAGCGGCTGCAGGGGCGACACGTCGTCGACCCGGAGCCGGGTGCGCTCGGCGGACGCGTCGTCGGGCTCCTGCTCGGCGGCGGCCTCCGCGTTCGCGCGGTCGGTGTAGCTGGCGATCTCCGCGGCGCGGGCCGCCTCGTCCCACCCGAGGAGCTCGCCGACGAGGTCGGCGATCTCGGGCAGCGCGGCGAGGCCGCGGTCGGCGACCTCGTAGTTGAGCCGGGTGCGGTGCAGCAGCAGGTCCTCGAGGTGCAGCGCGCCCTCGTGGGAGACGCCGTACGCGATCTCGGCGCGCAGGTACGCGGGCGCGTGCTCGAGCGGCTTCGCGAGGTCCGGCCGCGCCTCGCACAGCTCGACGATCTCCCGCAGGTTGGATCCGTACCGGTGCAGCAGGTGGTCGACGAGCGCGGGCGTCCAGCCGTAGCGCGAGGCCCACGGCCGCGCCTGGCGCCGGACGGCGTCGAGCCCGACGGCGCCGAGCAGCGGGATCTTGTGCGTGATCGAGGGCAGGGCGCTCGCGCGCTGGCCGATCGCGAAGTCGACCGCGTCCTTGGCCATGACGCGGTACGTGGTGAGCTTGCCGCCCGCGATGACCGTCAGGCCCGGGGTGGGGGAGGCGACGGTGTGCTCGCGCGAGACCTTCGCCGAGCTCGTGCCCTCCTTGGTGCCGGGCTGCAGGAGCGGTCGCAGGCCGGCCCACGTGCCGACGATGTCGTCGCGCGTGAGCGGGTGCGCGAGCACCGCGTTCGCGTGCTCGAGCACGTAGTCGATGTCGGCCGCGGTCGCGACGGGGTGCTGGAGCTCCTGCTCCCACGGGGTGTCGGTGGTGCCGATCACCCAGTAGCGCGACCACGGGATGACGAAGAGCACCGACTTCTCGGTCTGGAGGATCAGCCCGACCTTGCCCTTGATGCGCTCGCGCGGGACGACGATGTGGATCCCCTTGGACGCCAGCACGCGGAGCCCGCCCTCGCTGCCCGCGAGCGCCTCGGTGTCCTCGGTCCACACGCCCGTCGCGTTGATGACGGCGCGCGCCCGCACGGTGATCTCGCGCCCGGTCTCGAGGTCCATGAGGACCGCACCGTTCACCGCGCCCGTCGAGCCCTTGGTGAGCGAGACGACCTGCGTGCGCGCCGCGGCGTGCGCGCCGTAGGACGCGGCGGTCCGGACGAGCGTGGTGACCAGCCGGGCGTCGTCGACGGACGCGTCCCAGTACTGGACCGCGCCGACCGCGGCGTCGTGCGCGAGGTCGGGGAACTTCTTCTCCATGCCGCTGCGGGACAGGTGCCGGTGCAGCGGCATCGCGCGCTTGCCCGGAGCGACGCTCGCGAGCGTGTCGTAGAGCGCGATGCCCGCGCCGACGTAGGCACGCTCCCACACGCGGTGCTCGAGCGGGTAGAGGAAGGGGACGGGCCGCACGAGGTGCGGCGCGATCTCCTTGAGGAGGAGGTCGCGCTCGGTGAGCGCCTCCTTGACGAGGTGGAAGTCGAGCATCTGCAGGTACCGCAGCCCGCCGTGGACGAGCTTGCTCGACCGGCTCGACGTCCCGGCCGACCAGTCCTGGGCCTCGACGATCGCCGTCGACAGCCCGCGCGTCACCGCGTCGAGCGCGATCCCCGCACCGGTGACGCCGCCGCCGATCACGAGGACGTCGAGTTCCGCGTCGGCGCTCGTGCTGGCCTCGAGCGCGGCGAGCGCCTGTCGGCGCGACTCCGCGGTGAGTCTCGTGGATGCCATGCGTCTCCCTCTCTCGTCCCTCGGTGCTGCGGGCACGCCGCGGGACGATGCGCCCACGGTGCGCTCACAGCGACGGTCCCACGCCCGACCAGGGTGCGCGAGCGGTAACCGTCGTGCGCACGCCGGGGTCCCGGCGCGACGGCACGCCCTCCAGACCACCACGCGCCGAACGGACGCGCAACCGCGGTGCACAAACGTGCAGAATGGAGGTCGAGCGAGAGGAGACCGAGATGGTGGATCGGGAGCAGGACGTCCTGCGGGCGGCGTCGATGTACTACCTGCAGGACATGAAGATGGAGGCCATCGCCAAGCACCTGCACACGTCGCGGTCCACGGTGTCGCGGCTCGTGAAGCGCGCGCGGGACACGGGGCTGGTCGAGATCTCGTTGCGGCCCGCGCGGAGCCGCGGCCCGGGGCTGGGTCAGCACCTCTCGAGCACGTGGGGCATCGACGCGTACGTCGTCCCGGTGCCGGACCAGGCCCCGCAGGTGGAGCGGCTGGAGCAGGTCGCGCTGACGACCGCGCGCCTGCTGTCGACGTGGTTCGACTCGGACATGATCCTCGGGATCGCATGGGGCACGACGCTCTCCGCGGTGTCCCGGCACCTGCCGCGCAAGCCGACGCGGGGGAGCGCGGTCGTGCAGCTCAACGGCGCAGCGAACACGCGCACGTCGGGCGTGCACTACGCGGGCGACCTCATCGCGGGCTTCGGCACCGCGTTCGACGCCCACGTGCACCATTTCCCAGTGCCGGCGTTCTTCGACTACGCCGAGACCAAGCGGGCGATGTGGCGCGAGCGGTCGGTGCGGCGCGTGCTCGACGTGCAGCACCGGGCGGACATCGCGCTCTTCTCGGTGGGCGCCGTCGCGGGCGGCGTGCCCTCGCACGTGTACTCGGCCGGCTACCTCGAGCCGGACGACATCGCCGTCCTCGACGCGGAGGGCGTCGTCGGGGACGTGTGCACGGTGTTCCTGCGGGCGGACGGCACCTACCGCGACATCGCGCTCAACGGGCGCGCGACGGGACCCGCGCCCGAGGAGCTGCGGCGGGTCCCGCGTCGTGTGTGCGCGGTCGCGGGAGACAACAAGGTGGCGCCGCTGCGCGCCGCGCTGCGGGCCGGCGTCGTCACCGACCTCGTGGTCGACGAGATCACGGCGGCCCATCTCGTCGCGGGTGCCTGACCTCGCGGACATATGCGGCCGAGTGCATGGCTATGCACGACGCCGTCGATCCGCGTACAGTGTCGCGGTGCCCACGACCTCGCTCGTCCGCGTCCGCCCCGCCCTGCCCGCGGACGTGCGCGCGGTGCGCGCGCTCGTCCAGCCCTACGCCGAGGCCCGGATCCTGCTGGCGAAAGAGATGGTGGGCTACTACGAGGCGGTCCAGGAGTTCGTCGTCGCCGAGGTGGACGACCCGGGGGACCGCGACCGGGCGGCCGAGCCGCGCGTCGTCGGGTGCGGCGCGCTGCACGTCATGTGGGACGACCTCGCCGAGATCCGGACCCTCGCGGTCGACCCCGCGTGGCGCGGGCACCGCGTGGGGCACGCGCTCGTCGTCGAGCTCCTGGCCAGGGCGCGTGCGCTCGGCCTGCGCCGCGTGTTCTGCCTGACGTTCGAGGTCGACTTCTTCCGCGCGCACGGCTTCCGCGCGATCGAGGGGACGCCGGTCTCGCACGAGGTGTACGCCGAGCTGCTGCGCTCGCACGACGACGGCGTCGCCGAGTTCCTCGACCTCGCGCGCGTGAAGCCCAACACGCTCGGCAACACGCGCATGCTGCTCGACCTGGACGACGCGCCGGAGGGCGCCGCCCCGCTCAGCTGATCGGGACCGTCGACGCGCGCGTCACGACCCGGCAGGGGAGCTCCTCGACGCCCGGCCGCACGGTGCCGTCGATCGCCGCGAAGAGGCGTTGCGCCGCCACCCGGCCGAGGCGCTCGAGGTTCATGTCGACGCTCGTGAGCTGGGGGCGCGCGTTGGTCGTGAGCACCTCCCAGTTGTCGAACCCGATGACCGACACCTCGCCCGGCACGTCGCGGCCGAGCTCGCGCAGCGCGTCGAGCACGCCGCGCGCGATCTGGTCCGACCCGCAGAAGAACGCGTCGACGTCGCCGTGCTGCTCGACGATCATGCGCGCCGCCCCGCGTCCCCAGCCCTCGCTCCACGAGCCGAAGAACGTCTGCCCGCCGACGAGCTCGAGGCCGGCCGCGGCGACCGCCGCCTCGGCGCCCGCCGCGCGGTCCTGGGCGGCCTTGTACCCGGGGTCGCCCGAGACGTGCGCGACGCGGCGCCGCCCGCACGAGAGCAGGTGCTCGACGGCGAGCCGGCCGGCACCGACGTTGTCCGCCGTGATGGAGACGTCGGAGGGGTCCTCCGACGGCGCGTAGGCGTACACCACCGGGACGGGGACGTCGGCGCTGAGCGGGGGTCGCGGGTCGGTGCGCGACCCCACGACGATGAGGCCGTCCACGCGCCGCGAGAGCAGGGCGCGGACGTGGTGCTGCTCGCGGATGGCGTCGCCGCGCGCGTCGCACAGGAAGACCGACACGCGGCCGGCGCCGAACGCGTCCTCGGCGCCCATGAGCACGGGGATCGAGAAGCGGCCCTCGAGGTCGCTCGTCAGCAGGCCGACGGTGCCGGTGCGGCCCTTGAGCAGCCCGCGCGCCAGCGCGTTCGGCGCGAAGGACAGCCTCTCGGCGGCCTCCAGGACGCGCAGGCGCGTCTCCGCCTTGACCTGGTCGCGCCCGTTGATCGCCTTCGACGCGGTCGCGATGGACACGCCCGCGAGGCGCGCGACGTCGGTAAGGGTCGCCGCGCGCGGCGTGGCACTCCCGCTCTGGGTCGTCATGAGGCCGTTCCCCCTCCTGCCGGTGCGCTGCGCTGCGCCCTCGACGATCGAGCCGTGATCGAACTGTAACCCGCTGTCGTGCTTGACGAGACTACCGCGCTGCCATACATTCAGAAAACCTTTTCGGTTAGTTTCGGTTCCGACGCAGGTCGCGAGCAGGGGGCTCGCGGGCGACGCCAGGACCTCGAACACTAGCCGCCTGAGGGGAGGGTCGGCCACGTGCAGCGCGCCGCAGCGCGACACGGAGACCGAAAACGTGTTCGCCCACAGCGCGGGCACGGGGCGCAGGTGCAACGGCTCGATGACGAGTACGAGGAGACACGAGATGAAGAACCACCGCGGGGCCTCCTGGAAGAGGTCCGTGGCCACGACGACGCTCGCCGGCCTCGTCGCGCTCGGGCTCGCCGCGTGCGGCGGGTCCGGATCCGGCGGCGACGACGCCGCGACGGGCGGGACGGGAGAGGGCGGCGTCGAGGGCGTCGACGACGGCAGCACGCTCACGCTGTGGACGCGCGCGCCGCTCGAGAAGCAGGCGAACCTGCTCGTGGACGCGTACAACGCGAGCCACGAGAACCAGGTCGAGCTGACGATCGTCCCCAACGACGACTACGTCGCGAAGGTCGGCGCCGCCGCGGGCAGCGGAGGCCTCCCCGACCTCTTCGCGGCCGACATCGTGTACGTGCCGAACTGGGTCGAGCAGGGTCTGTTCCAGGACGTCACCGACCGTATCGACCAGCTCGACTTCGCGGACGAGATCAACCAGGGCCACCTCGAGGCCGGCACGTACGAGGACCAGGAGCACGTGCTCCCGTTCGTGCTCGACATCTCGGTCCTGTTCTACAACAAGGACCTGTACGAGCAGGCCGGGCTCGACCCGGAGGCCGGGCCGACGTCGCTCGAGGAGTTCGCGGAGCAGGCCAAGGCGGTCGACGCGCTCGGCGGCGGCGTCGACGGCACGTTCTTCGGCGGCAACTGCGGCGGGTGCCTCGTGTTCACGTGGTTCCCGTCGGTGTGGGCCGCGGACGAGGACGTGCTCAGCGCGGACGGCACCGAGTCGCTCCTCGCGAGCGACACCGCGCAGGACGTCTACGCCGTGTACAAGGACCTCGTCGACTCCGACGCCGTGGGCGCCGGCACGCGCGACGAGACCGGCGCGACCTGGGTCGCCCCCTTCCAGGAGGGCAAGATCGGCGTCATGCCGTACCCGGCGACGCTCCTGTCGACCGCGGACGAGACGGTGGACGTCGGCGTCGCGCCGATCCCGGGCCCGGGCGGCGGCGAGTCGACCTTCGTCGGCGGCGACGGCATCGGCATCTCCAAGGACAGCGAGCAGTCCGACCAGGCCTGGAACTTCCTCTCCTGGGTGATGTCCGAGGAGGCGCAGGTCGAGGTGCTCGCCAAGAACGGCGACGTCGTCTCGCGCGCCGACCTGGTCGACAACGAGTACTCGTCGGCCGACCCGCGCGTCGTGACGATCAACGAGATCGCGAGCAAGGGCCGCACGCCCGTCGCGCGCAACTTCCAGCAGGCGTTCAACGCGCCGAACAGCCCGTGGCTCACGCTCGTGCGCAACGCGGTGTTCGGCGACGGCTCGAGCATCGAGCCGGACAACGAGGAGATCACCGCGGTCCTCTCGCAGTGACCCCCGGGTGACGACCACCCCCGCGTGACCACAGCGCCCGCCGCCGCGCCCACCGTGCGGCGGCGGGCCGGGTCGGCTTCCCTCACCCCTGTTCCAGGAGACCTCTCATGTCCGTGCAGTCCGCGTCCTCGACGCCGCCCCCGCCCGTGCCGCACGGCGCGGCGCCGCGGGGCCCCGCCGCGAGCGACGACCGGCCGCCCCGGGGCGCCGCGACCGCGATCGCCGGGCGCCGCCGTCGTCCGCGCCGCTCGCAGGCGGCTCGCGGGTGGGCCTACGCCGCCCCGACCGCGGTGTTCGTGCTCGTCCTCTTCATCTTCCCCGTGCTGCTGGTGGGCCAGATGTCGGCGTCCGACTGGCCGCTGCTCGCGGGCAACCGGGGCGTCAACTTCCCCGACAACTTCCGCGACGCCGTCGAGAACCGGTTCTTCTGGGACTCCGTCGTCTTCACGGTCAAGTACACCGTGATCGCCACCGTGCTCCTCATCGGCCTCGGGCTCGGGTTCGCGCTCCTGGTCCAGGAGTCGAGCCGGTGGAAGAGCTTCCTGCGCACGTCGATCCTCGTCCCGAGCGCGCTCGGCCTCGCGTCCGCGTCGCTGCTGTTCTACGCGCTGTACTCCCCGCAGGTCGGCCCCATCTCGCCCCTGCTCGAGCGGCTCGGGCTCGTCGACGAGCCGGTCTCGTTCCTCGGGACGCCCGAGGGCGCGCTGTGGTCGACCGTGTTCCTCATCGTCTGGCGCTTCGCGGGCTTCTACATGCTCCTGCTCATGGTGGGCCTCCAGGGCATCCCGCACGAGGTCTACGAGGCGGCGCGCATGGACGGCGCGAACCGCTGGCAGAC
>JAQSXO010000147.1 GCA_029256625.1 Cellulosimicrobium sp.
TCCTGCGTGCCTGGGACTCGCCGCGCGGGCGGGTCGCGCTCGCGCTCCTGCGCTCGGCGACGAGCTCCGAGCGGGCGGCGCGCATGCTGCGCGAGCTCGTGCTGGCGCGGGTCGTGCGACCCACGGTGGCGCGGAGCGAGCCGGACCCGCACCGGGCTGCGTGGCGGGGCGCGCTCATGGCGAGCCAGCTCGCCGGGCTGGTCGTCGCGCGGTACGTGCTCCGGGTCGAGCCGCTCGCCGGGGCGTCCGCGGAGACCGTGGTGGGGGCGGTCGGGCCGACGATCCAGGGCTACCTCACCGGTCGGCTCCCGGACGTCGTGGCCGAGCCTGCGCACGGCTCCGGAAACGTTGAGATTTCAACTGAGAGGCATGTTGCGCCGTAGGTCGTCTGTCTGTAGGTTGAGGCCCGCCGGCCGAGGCTCGGCGCGGGGCCAAGCGCGCAGGGGGAGCTTGGCGTCGAGCCACGGCGGCCCGTCTCAGACGCCCACGAGGACGCGGGTCGTCCCCTCCCGGTTCGTACGGTCGCGCAGCGCGCGCCCCAGCCGCCGCAGCGCCTCGTCGTCGGCGAGGAGGCCGGACCAGTCGTCGGGGTCGACGCTCGGCGCGTCGCCGCGCGTCCTGCGGATCGCGGCGACCTGGAGCTGGTAGGCGAGGATCACCTCGCGCGCGCTCCCCGGCACGGCGATGCGCACGTGGTCCACGTCGTCGCGACGCGAGTGCAGGGCGAGCGTGGTGAGCCCGTCGAGGATCTCGATGGTGCGGTGGTACTCGTCCACCGCCGCGCTCGACCCGCGCAGCCTGCCGTCGCCCACGACCGCCGTGAGGAACGTGTGGAGGTGGCCGAGGTCGCGCCGCCGCTCGCGCGCGAACGCGGCGGACGACGCGAGCTGGCCCACGATGCCGGCCGTGAGCAGGACGGTCGCCGCGAGCACGAGGTAGCGCGTGCGCAGGCCCAGGACGAGGTACGGCTCCGTGCTGCCCGGCTCGTGCTGCACCATCGCCACGAAGCTCACGACGGCCCACACCACGGCGACGACGGCGCCCGCCCCCGCCACGTCCATGCCCCAGCGCAGGCGCAGCGGTCGCTGCGAGCGCGTGCGCAGGCACGAGACGGCGAAGGTCGCGGTCGCCGTCAGGAACGTCCCATAGTAGAGCGCCCAGTAACCCCACATGAGAGGGCGGTCGTGGACCTGCGCGTCGAGGTCGTGGGTCGTCCAGGGCCCGCTCACCGCGGCGAGCGCCACCATGGCGGACCCGACGGCCGCGGCCGCGAGCGCCACGTGCCGGGTGCGCGGCGCCCGGCCGGTGGTGGCGCTGTACGCCCACACGCCGACGAAGAGGCAGCCGGTGACGAGCGCGACGTGCTTGGCGACCTCGTGCGTGCCGGCGGGTGCGTGCTCCTTGAGCAGGTCGGCCACCAGGGGGACCCGCAGCGCGCAGGCGACGGTGACGAAGCCCAGGCCGAGGGGGAGGGCGGCGTCGGCGCGCGTGCGGGCGCGCAGCGCGGTCCACGCCGCCGCGGTGGCGAAGAGCGCCACGGCGAGGAGGTCGAGCGCGTGGCTCACCGGTACAGCTCCAGGGACGTGAGCCGGCTGGCCGAGCTCCCGTGCGAGGCGATCGAGATCATGAGCTCGCTCGCGAGGCGCTCGACGCGCAGCTCGTCCGGGTCGTCGTACCCGTCGCGGCACGCGCCGACGCGCGGGGCGCCCGCCGTGGCCGCCGCGTCGAGGACGTGGACCAGCTCGTGCGCGACGACGTGGTCGCGGTGCTGGCCGGGCAGGGTCTGGCGGGCGTCGACGAGGACGAGGTCGCGCTCCGGGAAGGCGAGCCAGAGCCCGGTCACACCGGGGCCGAGGTCGCCCTCGACGACCTCGAGGGGGCGGCCGCGCACCGCCGCGACCAGGCGGCACGCCTCCTCGATGCTGCGGGCACGGTCCAGGCCCGCGGCGCGCAGCAGGTCATCCACGGTCGTCGTCCGGGACGGGCGGGGTCACGGGAGGGAGGTGCTCCAGGCGCCGCACGCGGTCCACGATCTCGATGATCGCGCGGACGTTCTCGGGCGACAGCCCTTGGGCGCGCAGCGCGAACTGCTCGACGCCCTCGTCGGCGAGGGCGGCCCGCAGGCTGTCGTCCGGGTCCTCCTCGGGGTCGACGAGGCTGCCCGTGCTCACGTGGAAGAACGCGGCGATGCCCTCGACGACGCGCAGGCTCGGGGACGAGCGGTGCCCGCCGCGCAGCGCGCTGAGGTAGGCCTCGTTGATCGAGTACCCGCGTTCCGTCATCCACTGGGCGGCCTCGCGGTTGGTCACGGGACGCCCGCCGCGTCCGCGCGCGAAGAGCTCGTTGAGCCGGCGGCGGAAGACCCGGGCCGTCCGCTCGCCGGGTGCCACGTCGTCGTCCATGCCGACGATTGTGGCAGCCCCGGGGCGGGGACGGTGCCGTCGCCGCGCGCGGCGGCTCCCGTCGCGGGGCGCCGCGGGCGCGGGTAGCGTTCCGGACGGGCGCGGGACGGTCCGACGCCCGGCGCGGGACGCGCTCACCACCATCCTCGAGGGAGCCGACATGAGCGAGCAGACACCGAAGAGCGAGGGCGGCCTCGGCGACCTTCTCGGTAAGGCGAAGGAGTTCCTCACCGACGACCGGATCGACGACGTCGCGGAGAAGATCAAGTCCGTCGCGCCGGACACGGTCGACCAGCACGTCGACACCCTGGCCGAGAAGGCCAAGGAGGCCAACGACTGACCTGCGGGTCGGTACGATCGAGGGGCGCCGTCCACGACGGCGCCCTTCGTGCTGTCGGGCAGGGCCCGCCGGCCGCAGGACCTCGACCGGGCGCGCACCGCGCGCCTCCCGCCAGCAGATCGGAGCACGGACGTGTCTGACGTCGTCTCGTCACCCCTCACCATCACCCTCGACGCCGAGGAGACCACGGTGACGACGGGCACGACGGGCACGGACCTGTTCGCCGCCCGTCGCGACGTCGTCGTGATCCGCGTCAACGGCGTCCTCAAGGACCTCGACACGCCCGTCGCCGACGGCGACGTGGTCGAGGGCGTGACCATCGACTCGCCCGACGGCCTCGCGGTGCTGCGGCACTCGGCCGCGCACGTGCTCGCCCAGGCCGTCCAGCAGGTCAACCCCGACGCGAAGCTGGGCATCGGCCCGCCCATCACGGACGGCTTCTACTACGACTTCGACGTCGAGACCCCGTTCACGCCCGAGGACCTCAAGGCCCTCGACAAGGCGATGTCCCGGATCGTCCGGGAGGGCCAGACCTTCCGCCGCCGGGTCGTGACGGAGGACGAGGCGCGCGCCGAGCTCGCCCACGAGCCGTACAAGCTCGAGCTCATCGGGCTCAAGGGCGGCGCGGCCGACGACACCGAGGGCGCGAGCGTCGAGGTCGGCGGCGGCGAGCTGACGATCTACGACAACGTGCGCGGCGCCGGGCGCGAGAGCGAGACGGTGGTCTGGAAGGACCTGTGCCGCGGCCCGCACCTGCCGAGCACGCGCCTGATCGGCAACGGCTACCAGCTCATGCGCTCGGCCGCGGCCTACTGGCGCGGCAGCGAGAAGAACCCCCAGCTCCAGCGCGTCTACGGCACGGCGTGGCCGACGAAGGACGAGCTCAAGGCGTACCTCGACCGCCTCGCGGAGGCCGAGCGCCGCGACCACCGCCGCCTCGGCAACGAGCTCGACCTGTTCTCCTTCCCGGAGGAGATCGGCTCGGGCCTGCCCGTGTTCCACCCCAACGGCGCGACGATCCGCATGGAGATGGAGGAGTACTCGCGCAAGCGGCACGTCGAGGCGGGCTACTCGTTCGTCAGCACGCCGCACATCACCAAGGCGAACCTGTTCCACACGTCGCGCCACCTCGACTGGTACGCGGACGGGATGTACCCGCCCATGCACCTCGACGAGGAGCTCGACGACGAGGGCAACGTCAAGCGCGCCGGCCAGGACTACTACCTCAAGCCGATGAACTGCCCGATGCACAACCTCGTGTACCGCTCGCGCGGGCGCTCCTACCGTGAGCTGCCGCTGCGGCTGTTCGAGTTCGGCACGGTCTACCGGTACGAGAAGTCGGGCGTCGTGCACGGCCTCACCCGCGCGCGCGGCTTCACGCAGGACGACGCGCACATCTACACGACGCGCGAGCAGATGCGCGACGAGCTGAGCTCGCTGCTCTCGTTCGTGCTCGACCTGCTGCGCGACTACGGGCTCGACGACTTCTACCTGGAGCTGTCGACGCGCGACCCGGAGAAGTCGGTCGGCGACGACGCGACGTGGGAGGAGGCGACCGAGGTCCTGCGCCAGGTCGCCACGGAGTCGGGACTCGAGCTCGTCGCCGACCCGGGCGGCGCGGCGTTCTACGGCCCGAAGATCTCCGTCCAGGCGAAGGACGCGATCGGCCGCACGTGGCAGCTCTCGACGATCCAGCTCGACTTCTTCGAGCCGGAGCTGTTCGAGCTCGAGTACACGGCGTCCCGGCACGCGCCAGCGTCCGGTCATGATCCACCGCGCGCTGTTCGGCTCGATCGAGCGGTTCTTCGGGATCCTCGTCGAGCACTACGCGGGCGCGTTCCCGGCGTGGCTCGCGCCCGTCCAGGTCGTCGCCGTCCCGGTCGCGGAGCCGTTCAACGACTACGTGGCCGACGTCGTCGCGCAGCTCAAGGCCCAGGGGATCCGCGCGGAGGTCGACTACTCCGACGACCGGTTCGGCAAGAAGATCCGCAACGCGAGCACGCGCAAGGTGCCGTTCGTCCTCATCGCGGGCGGCGAGGACGCCGAGGCCGGCGCGGTGTCGTTCCGGTACCGCGACGGCCGCCAGGACAACGGCGTGCCCGTCGCCGAGGCGGTCGAGCGCATCGTCACCGCCGTCCGCGACCGCGTCCAGGTCTGACGGCGCGTGAGCGACGAGCGCACGGGGTCGTCCGGCGCGGCCGACGCGGCCGCGCCGGGCGGTGCCCCCGACCCCGACCACCCGGCGACCGTCGAGCTCCCGGACGCCCACCCGCGGTTCGACGACGGCCTCGACCGGCTCTGGACGCCGCACCGGATGGTGTACATCGGCGGGCAGGACAAGCCCGCGGACGACTCCCGCGGCCAGTGCCCCTTCTGCCGCATCCCGGACCGGTCGGACGAGGACGGGCTGATCGTCGCGCGCGGCGAGAACGCGTACGTCGTGCTCAACCTCTACCCGTACAACCCGGGCCACCTCATGGTCGTGCCCTACCGTCACGTGTCCGACTACACGGACCTCACGGAGGCGGAGACGGTCGAGGTCGCGCACCTCACGCAGACCGCGATGCGGGTCGTGCGTGCCGTGTCGGCGCCCGACGGGTTCAACCTCGGCATGAACCAGGGCGCGGTCGCCGGGGCCGGCATCGCCGCGCACCTGCACCAGCACGTCGTGCCGCGCTGGTCGGGCGACGCGAACTTCCTGCCGATCGTCGCGCAGACCAAGGCCGTGCCCGAGCTGCTCGCCGACACGCGGTCGCGGCTCGCCGCGGCGTGGCCGTCCGCCCGACCCGACGTCCCCGCGGAGGGAACCGCCTGATGTTCGGCCGTCTGCGCGCGCTCACCACGCGCCTGTTCACCCCGCTCGCCGCGCTGCTGCTCCGCCTCGGCGTGAGCCCGGACGCGGTGACGGTCGCCGGGACCCTCGGCGTCGTCGTCGGCGCCCTGTGGCTCTTCCCGACGGGACACCTGTTCGCGGGGGTCATGGTCGTCATGGTCTGCGCCTTCGCCGACGTGCTCGACGGCGTCATGGCGCGCCGCGCCGGCCGGTCCGGCCCCTGGGGTGCGTTCCTCGACTCGACGCTCGACCGGCTCGCCGACGCCGCCGTGTTCGTGGGCCTCACGCTGTGGTTCGTGCGGGCCGACGACCCGCGTCTGACGCCGGACCTCGCCGCCTGGGGGACCGGCGTCGCGCTCGCGTGCCTCGCGCTCGGCGCGGTCGTGCCGTACGCGCGCGCCCGGGCCGAGAGCGTCGGCATGACCGCGCAGGTCGGGATCGCCGAGCGCGCCGACCGGCTCGTCGCCGCCCTCGTCGCCGCCGGGATCGTGGGGCTGGGCGTGCCGCCCGTCGTGCTCGTCGTCGTCCTGGGGCTGCTCGCCCTCGCGAGCGCCGTCACGGTCGTGCAGCGCGTCGCGACCGTGCGGCGCCAGGCGCTCGCGCTCGTCACCACGGGCACCGAGGAGAAGGAGGACGGCCGTTGATGGCCCTCGACGCCGGCAAGGCGTTCACGTTCGCCTGGCGCAACGCGCGCAAGGTCCCGGAACCGGTCCTGCGCGGGCTGTTCAGCGCGATCGCCGACGTGACCTGGCTCCTGCACGGCGGGGGGGTGCGCCAGCTCGAGCGCAACCTCGCGCGGGTGCGCCCCGACCTCACGCCGCGTGCCCTGCGCCGCCTGTCGCGCGCCGGGATGCGCTCGTACATGCGCTACTACCGGGAGGCGTTCACCCTGCCCGCCTGGACCCCCGAGCGCGTGCGCGCCCGGGTGCGGGTCGTCGGGCTCGACAACCTCGCGTCCCACCTCGACGGCGACCGGAGCCCCGTGCTCGCGCTGTCGCACCAGGGCAACTGGGACCTGGCGGGGGCGTACGCGACGCCGAACATCGCGCCCGTGCTCACGGTCGCGGAGCGGCTGAAGCCGGACGAGCTGTTCGAGGAGTTCCTCGCGTTCCGGACCTCGCTCGGGCTGGAGATCCTCGCGCTCGGCGACGGTGACGTGTTCCGCGACCTCGTCCGCGGCGCGAGCCGACCGGGCAAGATCATCCCGCTGCTCGCCGACCGCGACCTCACCCACCGCGGCGTGGAGGTCGACCTGTTCGGGCACCGGGCGCGCGTCGCGGCGGGGCCCGCGGCGCTCGCCGTGAGCACCGGGACGCCGCTCATACCGGCCGGGATCCACTACGAGCGGCTGCGGGGCGCACGACGTCGTGCGGCGGGCTCGCCGTGGGGCCTCGTCATCCGCTTCTTCCCCCGGGTGGAGATCGCGCGGGACGTCCCGCGCTCCGAGCGGGTCGCGCGGGCGACCCAGGGCTGGGTGGACGCGCTGAGCGTCGCCATCCGCGAGCACCCCGAGGACTGGCACATGCTCCAGAAGGTGTTCGTCGCCGACCTCGACCCCGCGCGGTACGCGAGGACCCGCGCTGCCGCGGGCGAGCAGGACGCGGAGCGCGCCGCATGAGCCTGCGCGTGGGCATCGTGTGCCCCTACTCGTTCGACGCGCCCGGCGGGGTCCAGTTCCACGTGCGCGACCTCGCCGAGGCGCTCATGGCCCAGGGGCACGAGGTCTCCGTCCTCGCCCCCGCCGACGACGACACGCCCGTGCCGGAGTACCTGACGCCCGCCGGGGGCGCGGTCCCGGTCCGGTACAACGGGTCGGTCGCGCGCGTGACGTTCGGCCCGCGCACCGCCGGGCGCGTCCGGCGCTGGCTCGAGGCCGGCCGGTTCGACGTGCTCCACATCCACGAGCCCGTCAACCCGTCGCTGAGCATGGTCGCGCTGTGGATCGCCCAGGGTCCGATCGTCGGGACGTTCCACACCTCCATCGTGCGCTCGCGCGCGCTCCAGGTCGCCTACCCGCTCGTCCGGCAGAGCCTGGAGAAGATCGACGCCCGCATCGCGGTGTCGGAGGACGCACGGCGCACGCTCGTCGACCACCTCGGCGGGGACGCCGTCGTCATCCCCAACGGGGTGTACGTCGACACGTTCGCGTCCGCGTCCCCGAACCCGGCGTGGCGGGGCACGCCCGACGCACCGACCATCGGCTTCCTCGGCCGCCTCGACGAGCCGCGCAAGGGCCTGCCCGTGCTCGCCGCGGCGATCCCGGCGATCCTCGAGAAGGTCCCCGGCGCACGGTTCCTCGTCGCGGGCCGCGGCGACGACGGCCGCGAGGCCGCGATCGAGGCGCTGGGGGAGCACGCCGCGTCCGTCGAGTTCCTCGGCGGAGTGAGCGACGAGGACAAGGCGAGCATGCTCGCGTCCGTCGACCTCTACATCGCGCCGCAGACCGGCGGCGAGAGCTTCGGCATCGTGCTCGTCGAGGCGATGAGCGCCGGCGCGTGCGTGGTCGCGAGCGACCTCGGCGCGTTCCGGCGCGTGCTCGACGACGGCGCCGCCGGCGCGCTGTTCGCGGTGGGCGACCCGGACGCGCTCGCCGCCGCGGTGCTGGACGTGCTCGCCGACCCGCCACGGCGCGACGCCTACCGGGCCCGGGCGAGCGAGTTCGTCCGGCGCTTCGACTGGTCCGCCGTGACCGCCCAGGTGCTCGCCGTCTACGAGACCGTGCTCGCGGCGTCCGAGGCGGTCATCCCGGTCCACGAGGACCCGCGCTCGCGCTGGGGCGGACGCCTCCTGGGCCGGGCGCGCGACGACGAGGGAGACCGCCCGTGACCTGGTCCGAGATCACCGTCCTCGTCCTCGTGGTCGCGGCGCTGGTGGCGTGGCTCCTGTGGGTCGCCGCGTCGCGGCTCGACCGGTTGCACCGCAAGGTGATGGCCTCGCGGCTCGCGCTCGACGCGCAGCTCGTGCGTCGGGCGTCGGCCGCCGTGGACCTGGCGGCCTCCGGCGAGCTCGACCCGGCCAGCTCGATCCTCGTCGCCGAGGCGGCGCACGCCGTCCTGGACGACGACGACGACACGAGCCGGCTCGCCGACCAGGTGCCCGGCCTGGCGCTGGCCGAGGGACCGCGTCCCCGGCGCCTCCTGGGCGGCATGGCCGAGTCGCGCGCCCTCGCCGAGAGCGACCTCACCGCCACGCTCCGCTCGGCCCTCGAGGACGCCGACGACGTCGCGGAGCTGCGCTCCGGGTCCGCCGGCGACGAGCTGCTCGGCACGCTGTCCGCCACCTGGTACCGCGCGCAGCTCGCGCGCCGGTTCCACAACGAGGCCGTCGCGCAGGCGCAGCGCGTGCGGCACAAGTGGTGGGTGCGCCTGTTCCACCTCGCGGGCCACGCGCCGATGCCGGCCACCGTCGAGCTCGACGACGCCGCCCCGGACGTCCTCGTGCGTCCCGCCGCCTCGGCGAGCACGCCGGACTGACTCCCGTGCCCAGGCCGTCGGCACGCCCCCTCGGGGAGGGCTCGCGGCTCGGGTGGGTGGACGCCCCGGCGATAGGATGGGAGCGCGTGGGAGCATGTGCCGTCGAGCCTGTTCGACGGCGTCGGCGCGCGAGCGCGCGACGTTCCCCTGACCTGAAGGTGTGAGGTACCGGTGACCAACGTGGCCGACCAGAACGTCCCTGCCGAGAGCGCCACGGGCGCCGCGACCACGGAGGGTGCCGGCGCCGTCGGCACCGCCAAGGTCAAGCGCGGGATGGCGGAGATGCTCAAGGGCGGCGTCATCATGGACGTCGTCACGCCCGAGCAGGCGAAGATCGCCGAGGACGCCGGCGCGGTCGCGGTCATGGCCCTCGAGCGCGTCCCCGCGGACATCCGCGCGCAGGGCGGCGTCTCGCGCATGTCCGACCCCGACATGATCGACGGCATCATCGAGGCCGTCTCGATCCCGGTCATGGCGAAGGCCCGCATCGGCCACTTCGTCGAGGCGCAGGTGCTCCAGTCGCTCGGCGTGGACTACGTCGACGAGTCCGAGGTGCTCACGCCCGCGGACTACGCCCACCACATCGACAAGTGGCAGTTCACCGTGCCGTTCGTGTGCGGCGCGACGAACCTCGGCGAGGCCCTGCGCCGCATCACCGAGGGCGCGGCGATGATCCGCTCCAAGGGCGAGGCGGGCACGGGCGACGTCTCCAACGCGACGACGCACATGCGCACCATCCGCGCCGAGATCCGCCGCCTCACCTCGCTCCCCGAGGACGAGCTGTTCGTCGCGGCCAAGGAGCTCCAGGCGCCGTACGAGCTCGTCAAGGAGGTCGCCGCCACGGGCAAGCTGCCCGTCGTCGTGTTCACCGCGGGCGGCATCGCGACCCCGGCCGACGCCGCGATGATGATGCAGCTCGGCGCCGAGGGCGTGTTCGTGGGCTCGGGCATCTTCAAGTCGGGCAACCCCGCCCAGCGCGCGTCCGCGATCGTCAAGGCGACGACGTTCTACGACGACCCCGACGTGATCGCGAAGGTCTCGCGCGGCCTGGGCGAGGCGATGGTCGGACTCAACGTCGACGAGCCGGCGCGGTCGATCCAGTTCGCCGAGCGCGGCTGGTGACGGAGCGCGCCACCGGCCTGTCGTCCGTCGTCGTGCCGGCGACGGACGGCTGACGCGCGAGCATGACCGAGGCCGCCGGAGCGCCGTCGTCCCTGGGCCCCGACTGGGTGCTCGGGGACGACGGGCTCTACTTCCGCCGGGGCGCGCGCGTGCTCCTGCTCGACGACGCCGACCGGATCCTCCTCGCGCGCGGGCACGACGTCGACCAGCCCGAGCGCTCGTGGTGGTTCACGATCGGCGGGGGCGTCGACCCCGGCGAGTCCGATCGTGACGCGGCGCTGCGCGAGGTGCGCGAGGAGACGGGCATCCTGCTCGACCCGGGCGCGCTCGTCGGGCCGGTGTACACGCGCAGCGCGATCTTCGACTTCTACCGCCAGCACTGCCGCCAGGACGAGGTGCTCTTCCTCGCGCGCGTCGACGACGTCTCCGGCGGTGGCGGGGACGCGGGCGCGCTGAGCAGGGACGGGTGGACCGACGTCGAGCTCGACGTCGTCGACGAGATGCGCTGGTGGTCGCTCGACGACCTGCGGGGCGTCGAGATCGAGGTCTTCCCCGAGGGGCTGGCCGACCTCGTCGCGCCGCTGGTCGGCGGATGGGACGGCGTGACGCACCACCTGGGGATCGCGCGCGAGGACTGAGCCCTCCGCGTCGTCTGCCCTCCGCGTCGTCTGCCCTCCGCGGCGGACGCGCGGCCGCTACGGCCGTCGGGCGACGACGCGCCACACGATCCCGCCGACGAGGAGTCCCAGCCCCAGGATCACCCCGCCGATCGCGACGAACCACAGCAGGACCGTGCCGCCGACGGTCGCGAAGAACTCGCCGAACCTCCATCCCTCGGTGACGACGAACGTCGCCCCCGGCGAGGAGTCCCCCTGCGCGACGGACACCGTGCAGGTCTGGGCCGACGGCGAGGTCACCTCGGCGACGGTCGTCGCCTCGTGCGACCCGAAGCCGGAGCTCCCCGAGACGGAGGGGCGGCGCACCTCGAGGTCGCCGTCCGGGCAGGACACGGCGACGTCGTCGGTGTCGAAGCCCTCGGCGCCGATCGGCACGACCGCCCACACCGTGTACGGCTCGCCGCCCGACAGCGCGACGTCCGCCGCGCCGGGGACGTCGCCCGAGGCGAGGGCCGCCGAGCCGGGCGCGCCCGTGCCGTCGACCACGCCGGTGGGCAGCGCGCGCACGAACGTCGTGACGCCGAGGACGCCCGCGACGAGCGCCACCACGAGCAGGACGGCCCCGACCACGACGAGGACCGTCGCGCCGCGCGTGCTGCGCGGCGGACGCGGCGGGACGCCGGGGTACGGGGTCGACGGGCCCGGGTACGCGTGCGGCGGCTGCGCGGGGAACGGCGGGGTCGGTCCGGGGCCGGGCGGTGTGGTCACGACCGCGAGGCTAGCAACCGCGCCGCGACGGGGGGCGGGCACCGGCGACGTATCATTCCCCCTCGTGACGATCACGATCGGTGTCCTGGCCCTGCAGGGCGACGTGCGCGAGCACCGCGCCGCGCTCGAGGCCGCGGGCGCCCGCACGGTCGGCGTGCGGCGCCCCGAGGAGCTCGCCGCGGTCGACGGGCTCGTGCTCCCCGGGGGCGAGTCGACGACCATCGACAAGCTCCTGCGCGTCTTCGACCTCGACGAGCCGCTGCGCGCGCGCATCGCCGACGGTCTGCCGGTCTACGGCTCGTGCGCCGGGATGATCCTGCTCGCCGACCGCATCCTCGGCGGAACGACCGACCAGCGGACCCTCGGCGGGCTCGACGTGACCGTGCGGCGCAACGCGTTCGGTCGTCAGGTCGACTCGTTCGAGACGGACCTCGAGTTCGCGGGCGTGTCCTCGCGGGGGGCCGGCCCGGAGGGCGACGACGGCTCCGACGCGGTCCACGCGGTGTTCATCCGCGCG
Organism: Cellulosimicrobium sp.; assembly: GCA_029256625.1. GTDB lineage: Bacteria > Actinomycetota > Actinomycetes > Actinomycetales > Cellulomonadaceae > Cellulosimicrobium. The sequence continues at coordinate 12,073 of JAQSXO010000147.1, forward strand.
CCGTGGGTCGAGGACGTGGGCCCGGGCGTCGAGGTGCTCGCGCGCATCCCCGACCACGAGGCGCCCGGCATCCCCGCGGCCGCCGCCGGTAGGATCGTCGCAGTCCAGCAGGGATCGCTGCTCGCCACCTCGTTCCACCCG
>JAQSXO010000148.1 GCA_029256625.1 Cellulosimicrobium sp.
ACGTTGTACTTGTCCGCCTGGCGCCACACCGTCTCCGACTGCGGCTCCACGCCCTCCTTGCCGTCGAAGACGGCGACGGCGCCGTCGAGCACGCGCAGGGAGCGCTCGACCTCGACCGTGAAGTCGACGTGGCCGGGCGTGTCGATGATGTTGATCTGGTTGTTCTTCCAGTAGCAGGTCGTCGCGGCCGACGTGATCGTGATGCCGCGCTCCTGCTCCTGCTCCATCCAGTCCATCGTCGACGCGCCGTCGTGCGTCTCACCGATCTTGTAGTTCACACCCGTGTAGAACAGGATGCGCTCGGTGGTCGTGGTCTTACCGGCATCGATGTGGGCCATGATGCCGATGTTGCGGACCTTGTTCAGGTCGGTCAGCACGTCAAGTGCCACGGTCTGTTTCCCTCGCTAGGTGGGTTGAGTCGGGGGCGCTGCTCGGACCGGGGTGGCCGGCCGGAGACCCGCCGACGGCCCCGGGGACCGTGAGGTCCCCGAGGCCGGTCGGGCGGACTACCAGCGGTAGTGGGCGAAGGCCTTGTTGGACTCCGCCATCTTGTGCATGTCCTCGCGACGCTTGACCGCGGCACCGAGGCCGTTGCTCGCGTCGAGGATCTCGTTCATGAGGCGCTCGGTCATGGTCTTCTCGCGACGCGCGCGCGAGTAGTCCGTGAGCCAGCGCAGCGCGAGGGTCGTGGCACGCGCGGGACGCACCTCGACGGGGACCTGGTAGGTCGCACCGCCGACGCGGCGCGAGCGGACCTCGAGCGCGGGGCGGACGTTCTCCAGCGCGCGCTTGAGGACGACGACCGGGTCGCCGTCGGTCTTCGCACGGACGCCCTCGAGGGCGCCGTAGACGATCGACTCGGCGGTGGACTTCTTGCCGTCGAGCAGCACCTTGTTGATGAGCTGCGTGACGACGGGCGACCCGTAGACGGGGTCGACGATGAGCGGCCGCTTCGGGGCCGGGCCCTTGCGAGGCATCAGCTCTTCTCCTTCTTGGCGCCGTAGCGGCTGCGGGCCTGCTTGCGGTTCTTCACGCCCTGCGTGTCGAGCGCGCCGCGCACGATCTTGTAGCGCACACCCGGGAGGTCCTTCACACGACCGCCGCGCACGAGCACGATGGAGTGCTCCTGGAGGTTGTGGCCGACGCCGGGGATGTAGGCCGTGACCTCGACCTGGGAGGAGAGCTTCACGCGAGCGACCTTGCGCAGCGCGGAGTTCGGCTTCTTCGGGGTGGTGGTGTACACGCGCGTGCACACACCGCGCCGCTGCGGGGAACCCTTGAGGGCGGGGGTCTTCGACTTCCCCACCTTCGAGGTCCGCCCCTTGCGGACGAGCTGCTGGATCGTAGGCACTACGTCTCCGTGTCTTCTCGAGCTACCGGGGCTATCCCCGATGGTGGTCGTGCTGGCTGCTGGAGCCGATCGCACGAGGCACCCGCAGCGCGAGACACGCTGCAGCAGCCACCTACCACCGGCTCGATGGTCCGTCGCCCGCCCACGGGCACGAGGCACCGCCAGGACCGGGATCCGGAATGCCCGGGCACTCACATCGGCCCGTCCGGAGCCCGCTGCGCGGAGGTGGGAGCGATCGCTCGCTAACACCGCCCCGCCAGGGACATCACGGAGGGCCCGACGGCGCGGGCACGGTTCACCAGCCTACCACAGCAGGGGCGTCGGCCTGCAGCCGCTGCTCGAGGTACGACGAGGCTGCGTCGCCTCACCGGTCCTTCGAGTAGAGGAACAGGTGCCGCTCGCGGGTCGCGGCCAGCCCGACCATGGTACCGAGCAGCGCTCCGAGCCCCGCCGGGATCGCGACGCGGGCGCCGAGGACGGCGGCGAGGAGGAGGTCGCCGTCCGCCCCGAGCACGAGCAGCGCCACCGCCAGGCACACGACGAGGGGTGGCACGACCCAGGACGTGGCCTCCAGGAGCGCCATCGACCACAGGTCGGGCGCGCGGACCCCGTCGTGCAGGGCCGCCGCGAGCTCGACCCGACGGGCGCGGACGGCGACGAACGCGAGCAGCAGCGCGAACACCCCGGCGACGACGCCGCCGAACCGGGTGATCCGGTCCGCGAACCGGGCGTGCCCGTCGAACGTGGCGCCGAGCGACGCGTTGAGCTGTCCGACGACCGGGTCGTCCGTGCTCTCGTCGGCCGCCGGCGACAAGGTCGTGAACAGGAGCGTCCGGAGCCGCTCGTCCTGCGGCCAGGCGTCCACCCAGCACTCGTCGAACACGGCCCGATCCCCGCCGGGGAGCACCGCCAGATACCCGAGCCCCGACCGTCGGCCGTCCACCGGGTAGGGAAAGGTGCCCGCGACCCGGGTCGAGCCGTCCGTCGTCTCCAGCACGCCTCCCCGGACCCTCCCCAGGGTGCTGGCCGCGTCCTGGGAGAGGACGACCCCGCCTCCCCGGTCGACGTCGGCGTGGACCACGGAGAGAAAGCCGTCCGTCGCGTACCCCGCGGGGAGCGGAGCCCCGGGGAGGCTGGACGCCGTCACCTTCTCCTGCGGGAGCGCCAGGGCCCCCGCGGCACGCACCCCGGAGATCCGCCCGAGCGCCTCGCAGCGCGCGCCGTCGACGCGCCCGCTCGCGACGATCGTCATCGTCGACCCTCCGGCCTCCCGGAAGGCCGCCCCGGCGTTCTCGATGCTGCGCACGGCGAGGAGATCGGCACCGAGCAGCACCAGGCAGACCGCCCCGAGCACCGACGTGAGCAGCACGCTCCGGGTGGTCCCGGTGGTCACGTTGCGCCAGACCTCGCGCAGGATCGCCCGGAGCCTCATGCCGTGGCACCGTCCCGGGCCTCGAACCTCGCGAGGTCGATGTGGTCGGTGCACGCGTCGCGTGTGTGCTCGTCGTGCGTGGCGACGACCACGATCGTGGCGTCGGTCGCCAGCCGCTCGATCGCGGTGTTGACCCGCCGGGCGGTCGGGAGGTCGAGCTGCGCCGTCGGCTCGTCGACGAGGAGCAGGCCCGGCCGGCCGGCGATCGCGCGTGCGAGCATCAACCGCTGCGCCTCTCCGCCGGACAGCCGCCGGAACTCCTGGGTCGCGACGGACGTCAGGGCGAACCGCTCCAGGAGCTCCGTCGCCCCGCGCTCGGCTGCGCGTGGGCTGAGCCCCCTGGCCAGGAGCGGAAGCGTGACATGGTCGAGGGCCGTCCGTCGGGGGGTGCCGTGCGGGTTCTGGAAGACCCAGCCGACGTGGCCGATCCCCGCACGACGGATCGACCCCTCCGTCGGTTCGGACCATCCGGCGAGCAGGCTGAGGAGGGTGCTCTTCCCTGACCCGGACGGACCGGTCAGGGCGTAGACGCGCCCGGGCTCGAGGCGGGTGTCCAGGTGCCGGAACAACCACGGGCGGCCGGAGAACCGGTGACCCAGGTCGTCGGTCTCTAGGTGCACGGCGTGCCCGGCGCCGGGTCCGTGTCCACGGTCGTGAGGGGCTCCGGCCCGTCGACGACGACGAACGTCTGGCCCAGCTGCGATCCGGCGACGCCCACAGAGCGCACCGTGCCGTCGGACAGGACACACCCGCGACCGTCCACCGCGCCGAAGACCGAGGACGGCGGGACGACCGACACCGCCTGCGGCGCGGCGAGCACGAGCTGGGCGGTCGGCGCGCCGGCGTGGCCGGCGTCTGCGTCGGTGCTCGTCGGCTGGAGCGAAGGGAGCGGGCTGAGCTGCGCGAGCGCGACGGGGTCGGAGACCGAGAGCGCTGCGTCGACGGAGACGCTCGTCCCGTCGACGACGAGAACACGGTCGCCAGGAACCAGCCCGGCGGGTGGCTCCGCGACCGCGACGCTCTCGAGGGCACCCGGGACCGAGGCCACCGGGTCCCCCGCCGCGACCGTGCTCCCGACCGTCGTCAGGCACTCGCTGATCGACGTGGACGGCGCGGGGAGCCACACGATGCGGTCGATCGCCACGCGATCGAGAGCACCGGTCTTCTCCCCCGCCTGCTCGTAGAGGTCGCGCAGCGCCCGGAGCGCGGCCCTCCTCAAGGGCCCCTCCGCGTCGACCGGATAGCCCAGGCGCGCCAGCTCGGTCTGGAGCGCGGTGACGTCCTCCCCCTCGTCCCCGAGCGAGAGGTCGCGCCACAGCGGCACCGCGGTCGCCAGGCCGACGAGCGGGGCGCCGTCCACGAGCAGCACCGACCTTCCCGACTCCATCGGCACGCCGGCCTTGCAGCGGGACGTCGTGACCCGGCCGGAGGCCGGCACGGTGAGAGCGATGTCGTCGCCGCGCGACAGGCTCAGCTCGACCGGTCGTGGGTCGTCGAACTCCGCCGAGCCCACGGGGAAGTCCAGCGAGCGCGTGGGGGTGGCGAGCGACGCAGGCGTCACCGGCGTCATGTAGACCACCGCCCCGACCGCCCCGAGCGCGGCGCACAGACAAGCGCCCACGGCCGCGAGCCCGACCTTGGTCCAGGAAGGCATCGGCTACTGCTGCTCCAGGCCCAGCGGGTCCGCGGCGCACGCCCTGAGCGCCGCCTGGAGCTCCGTCGGCAGGGTGTCGAGCTCGGCGAACCGGCCCTCGTTGTCCTGGGAGAAGGCCGCCGCGTCGTAGTCGGGCGGGACCACCCCCGCCTCGACGAGGCACTGCGCCGAGATGGTCGCCCAGTCGAGGTTCTCAGGGTTGGTCCGCATGATGTCGTGCAGGGAGCCGACGGCGTCCTCGCCGCTGGACGCCGAGCACTCGTCGATCAGGGCGTCCGTCTCCTCCGGGTCCGGGGCGGACGACGTCGTGAAGCCACCGTCAGGGTTGTATCCCTTGAAGACGATCCCCTTGCCGGCGAGGCACGCCGTGAAGAGCTCGACCATCTCGGCGTGCTCGGCGTCCGTGATCGTGCCGTCCTCGAGGACTCCGCGAGCGAAGCCCGAGTCGGTGTCCCGGTACGTCTGGGCGAACTCCGCGGCGAACGGACCGGTGAACTCGGGTACCCCGCCTGCCGCACCCGGCGGCGGCTGCCCCGCTGCTCCGTCGCCCGCGACGCTGCCGCAGGCCCCGAGCGCTCCCACCACGACCAGGGTCGCCGTCACGGTGACGGCCCGAACCCAGTAACCACGCATGTGCCCCCCAAGGCGTACGAACTTCAGCGGTCGTGCGGGCTGCGGGCGGCGATCGCGGCCGCCCGCAGCCGCTGTCCTACGCGAGCGCGTAGTTGCAGGAGTTGCCCCCACCCGGGTTCGGGTAGGTGTTGGCGTAGGACCACAGGCCCTTGGTCTTCCACGGGCTCCGCACGGTCTCGTGCGGAGTCGACACGCTCGACCGGTGGGTCTTGGTGGCGTGGTAGTAGTTCGACTCCAGGATCATCGTCGTGTACTGCCAGTACCACTTGCCGCCGTCGCGGTACTCCAGCCCGGCCGAGGCCGGCGCCGCGCCGGCGATCCCTATGCCGATGGCCAGTGCGACGGTGCACGTGGCCGCAACGATCTTCCTCATGGTGCTACCCCCTGGTGACGTGGCACCGGACGGTGCCGGGCCACACCGTAGTGGCACGGCTCGGCGAGGTCGCCCGGGCGTCTATATTCCAGACATGCCCCTCTTTGACCGCTTTGTCACCAGCAGTGGACGGGAGAGGTCAGGGGCTACCGGTCGGCGTGCGTCCCACGGTCGGCGCGGAGACGACGACGCGCGGGGCGCGCGGCGCAGGCAAGGTGCCCGCGCCGCGCGCCCCGCGCGGTGCTGGTCGGATCAGCGGTAGTCGCCGAAGTCCAGGTCCTCGAGCGGGATCGCCTCGCCGGAGCCCATGCCGAGCGCCGGGAAGTCGATCTCGTCGTAGCCGAAGCTCGGGTAGAGCTCCGTCTTGGCCTGCTCGGTCGGCTCGACCTGGACCTTGGTGTACCGGGGCAGACCGGTACCGGCCGGGATGAGCTTACCGATGATGACGTTCTCCTTGAGGCCGAGGAGCGGGTCGCGACGACCGCTCATCGACGCCTCGGTGAGCACGCGCGTCGTCTCCTGGAAGGAGGCCGCCGACAGCCACGAGTCCGTCGCGAGCGACGCCTTCGTGATGCCCATCAGCTCGGGACGGCCGGAGGCCGGCTGGCCACCCTCCGCCACCGCGCGACGGTTCGCGTCCTCGAAGCGGCCGCGCTCGGCGAGCTCGCCCGGCAGGAGGTGCGAGTCGCCCGAGTCGAGCACGGTCACGCGACGCAGCATCTGCCGCACGATGACCTCGATGTGCTTGTCGTGGATGTCCACGCCCTGCGAGCGGTAGACCTCCTGGACCTCGTCCACCAGGTGCTTCTGCGTGGCGCGCGGGCCGAGGATGCGCAGGACCTTCTTGGGGTCCACCGCACCCTGGACGAGCTGCGTGCCGACGTTCACGTGGTCGCCGTCCTGCACGAGCAGGCGGGCACGCTTCGTCACCGGGTACGCGATCTCCTCCGAGCCGTCGTCCGGCGTGAGGACCAGACGGCGCGAGCGCTCCGTGTCGTCGATCGCGATGCGGCCCGAGAACTCCGCGATGGGCGCCTCACCCTTGGGGGTGCGGGCCTCGAAGAGCTCCGTGACACGCGGCAGACCCTGCGTGATGTCGTCCGCGGAGGCCACACCACCGGTGTGGAACGTCCGCATCGTCAGCTGGGTGCCCGGCTCACCGATCGACTGGGCGGCGATGATGCCGACCGCCTCGCCGATGTCGACGAGCTTGCCCGTGGCGAGCGAGCGCCCGTAGCACTTGGCGCACGTGCCGACGCGCGACTCGCACGTGAGGACCGAGCGGACCTTGGCCTCGCGCACGCCCGCGGCCACCGCGGCGTCGATGAGGACGTCGCCCGCGTCGTCGCCGGCCTTGCCGACGACGTTCCCGTCGGGGTCGACCAGGTCGGCCGCGAGGGTGCGCGAGTAGACGCTCGTCTCCACCTTCGGGTGGCGCACGAGGATGCCCGCGAGCTCCTCCGCGATCGGCAGGGTCAGGCCGCGCTCCGTGCCGCAGTCCTCCTCGCGGACGATGACGTCCTGCGACACGTCCACGAGACGACGCGTGAGGTAGCCCGAGTCGGCGGTCCGCAGAGCGGTGTCCGCCAGACCCTTGCGGGCACCGTGCGTCGCGATGAAGTACTCGAGGACGGACAGGCCCTCGCGGTAGTTGGACTTGATCGGGCGCGGGATGATCTCGCCCTTCGGGTTCGCCACGAGACCGCGCATACCGGCGATCTGACGGACCTGCATCCAGTTACCACGGGCACCCGAGCCGACCATGCGGTACACGGTGTTGCGGTCGTTCGCCTCGAGGTTCTCGCGCATGACCGACGCGACCTTGTCCGTCGCCTGGGTCCAGATCTCGATGAGCTCCTGACGGCGCTCGTCGTCCGTGATGAGACCACGGTCGTACTGCTGCTGGACCTTGAGCGCGCGCTCCTCGTGCTGCTCGAGGATGACGGCCTTCTCCTTGGGCGTCGCCACGTCGGAGATCGCGATCGTGACGCCCGAGCGGGTCGCCCAGCGGAAGCCGGCGGCCTTCAGCGCGTCGAGCGACGCCGCGACCTCGACCTTCGGGTAGCGCTCCGCGAGCTCGTTGACGATCGCCGAGAGGCGCTTCTTGTCGACGACCGAGTTCACGTACGGGTAGTCGACGGGGAGCGTCTCGTTGAACAGCGCGCGACCGAGCGTGGTGTCGAAGAGGATCGGCTGACCCTCCTCCCAGCCCTCGGGAGCCTCGAAGCCGGAGACCGGCGGGACGAGGTCCGTCGTGCGGATCTTCACCTCGGCGTTCAGGTCCAGGGTGCCCTGGTCGAACGCCATGATCGCCTCGGCCACCGAGCCGAACGCACGGCCCTCGCCCTCGGC
>JAQSXO010000149.1 GCA_029256625.1 Cellulosimicrobium sp.
GGTGCGGCCGGTAGGCTCGGCGACCATGACCGACGTCGCACCCGCACTGACCGAGACCATCGAGCGCACCCTCATCCTCGTCAAGCCCGACGGCGTCCGTCGCGGCCTGTCCGGCGAGGTCCTGCGGCGCGTCGAGGCCAAGGGCTACACGCTCGCCGCCGTGCGCCTGCTCGATGCCACGCCCGAGCTGCTCGCCGCGCACTACGCCGAGCACGAGGGCAAGCCGTTCTTCCAGCCGCTCGTCGACTTCATGCTCTCGGGCAAGGTCCTCGCGGTGGTCGCCGAGGGCCAGGGCGTGATCCCCGGCTTCCGTTCGCTGGCCGGCGCGACGAACCCGACCGAGGCCCTGCCCGGCACGATCCGCGGCGACCTCGGCCGCGACTGGGGCCTGAAGGTCCAGCAGAACCTCGTCCACGGCTCCGACTCGCCCGAGTCCGCCGCGCGCGAGATCGCGCTCTGGTTCCCCGAGCTGGGCTGACCTCACGCTCGACCGCCCCGCCCCGACCCACCCGTCGGGGCGGGGCTTCTTGCGTCCGGCGCGTCCGCCGACGGCGTCCGGCCGCGCGGGCGCAGATCCGCGGGTTCGTCGGGGGCCGCCACTAGGCTCGGGTGCGTGCACCTCAAGACCCTGACGCTGCGCGGCTTCAAGTCGTTCGCGTCCGCGACGACGCTGAGCTTCGAGCCCGGTGTCACGTGCGTCGTCGGGCCGAACGGCTCGGGCAAGTCCAACGTCGTCGACGCGCTCGCGTGGGTCATGGGGGAGCAGGGGGCCAAGACCCTGCGCGGCGGCAAGATGGAGGACGTCATCTTCGCCGGGACGGCGGGGCGCCCGCCGCTGGGCCGTGCCGAGGTCTCGCTGACGATCGACAACACCGACGGCGCGCTGCCGATCGAGTACACCGAGGTGACGATCTCCCGCACGCTGTTCCGCAGCGGCGGCTCCGAGTACGCGATCAACGGCTCCGCGTGCCGCCTGCTCGACATCCAGGACCTCCTCTCCGACTCCGGCCTCGGGCGCGAGATGCACGTCATCGTCGGGCAGGGACAGCTCGACGCCGTCCTGCGCGCGACTCCCGAGGACCGGCGCGGGTTCGTCGAGGAGGCCGCGGGCGTCCTCAAGCACCGCAAGCGCAAGGAGAAGGCGCTCCGCAAGCTCGACGCGATGCAGGCCAACCTCACCCGGCTCGCCGACCTCACGACGGAGATCCGCCGCCAGCTCGGGCCGCTGGGCCGGCAGGCCGAGATCGCCCGCAAGGCCGCGACGATCCAGGCGGACCTCCGCGACGCGAAGGCCCGCCTGCTCGCCGACGACCTCGCGCAGCTCACCGCGACCCTGGAGCAGGAGATCGCCGACGAGGCGGCGCTGCGGGCGCAGCAGGCCGACGTGGAGCGCGCGCTCGCGACGGCGCGCGACGCGCTCGGCCGGCTCGAGCGCGAGGCGGCCGAGGCCGCGCCCGCGCTCGGTGCGGCGACCGACGTCTGGTTCCGGCTCTCGTCCCTGCGCGAGCGGCTGCGCGGCACGCAGACGCTCGCGGAGGAGCGCGTGCGCCTGCTCGGCCGCCCGGAGCCCTCCCCGCGCGGCCAGGACCCCGACGAGCTGGAGGCCCAGGCGGAGCGCGTGCGCGCGACGGAGGCCGAGCTCGAGGCCGAGGTCGCCCGCGCGCGCGAGGCGCTCGCGGCGGCGGTCGCGGACCGCGAGGACGTCGAGCGGTCGGCGGGGGAGGCCGAGCGTGCCGTCGCGACCCTCCTGCGCGGCGCCGCGGACCGGCGCGAGGGCCTCGCGCGCCTCGCGGGCCAGGTGGCCGCGCAGCGCACGCGCGTCGAGGCGGCGGAGGCCGAGATCGGTCGGCTGCGCGAGTCGCTCACGGAGGCCGAGCACCGGGGCGCGCAGGCGCGTACCGAGTTCGCGGTGCTGGAGACCCAGGTGGTCGGCGCCGAGGAGGGCGAGGAGGGCCTCGACGCCGAGCACGAGGCCGCGGCGGACGAGGTCGAGCGGACCACCGCCGCCGTGACCGGGCTGGAGGCCGACGCGTCCTCAGCGGACCAGGAGCGCGCGACGTGGAGCGCGCGGATCGAGGCGCTCGAGCTGAGCCTCGACCGCAAGGACGGCGCGGGCGCGCTGCTCGCCGCGGACGGCGTCGGGGTCGTGGGGTCGCTCGCGGCCCTGCTCGGCGTCGAGTCCGGGTACGAGGACGCGGTGGCCGCGGCTCTGGGTCCGGCCGCGGACGCCGTCGCGGTCGAGTCCGTCGACGCGGCGGTCGACGCCCTGCGGTACCTGCGCACGGAGGACGCCGGACGCGCGGGGCTCGTCGTGGCGACCGTGGAGCCCGGCCCGGGTCCCGCCGACGTCGCGCTGCCCGACGGCGCGCGCTGGGTCGTCGACGTCGTCACCGCGGGCGGGGACGTCGGCCGTGCGGTGCGGTCCCTGCTCGCGGGCGTGGCCGTCGTCGACGACCTGGGCCAGGCACGCGCGCTCGTGGCGCGGCACCCGGCCGTGGCCGTCGTGACGCGGGGCGGGGACCTCCTCGCGGCGACGCGCGCCTGGGGCGGGTCGGCGTCGGCGCCGAGCGTGCTGCACCTGCAGTCGGCGCTCGACGAGGCGCGCACCGCGCACGCCGACGCGACCGGCCGCGCCGAGCGCGCCCGGTTCGCCCTCGTGGGCGCGCGCGAGGCCGCGCAGGAGGCGCGGGCGCGCTACGAGGACACGCTCGACCGGCTCAACGAGTCGGACGCGCAGCTCGCCGCGGTCGCGGAGCAGCTCGGGCACCTGGGGGCGACGGCGCGCTCGGCGGCCGCGGAGGCCGAGCGGGTCCGCGCCTCGCTCGAGCGCGCGTCGCAGGGTGTCGACGACGCGCGCGAGGCGCTCGCGGGTCTCGTGGAGCGGCTCGACGCCGCGGAGGCGGCGCCGGAGCAGTCGGAGGAGGCCGTCGCCGAGGCCTCGGCGGAGCGCGACCGCCTCCTCGCCCTCGCCTCGGCGGCGCGCACCACGGAGACCGAGGCGCGCCTCGCGCTGCGGACGAGCGAGGAGCGCGCGCGGGCCGTGGCCGGCCGCGCGCAGTCGCTGGCCCGGGCCGCCGCGACGGAGCGCGAGGCGCGCGACCGGGCGGCGCGGCGGGAGGCCGCGCGCGTGCGGCAGGCCGAGCGCGCCTCGGCGGTGCGCGACGGCGCCGCGCGTGCCCTGAGCGCGGTCGACGGCTCGCTCGCGCGCGCGGGGGCCGAGCGCGAGGCCGCCGAGGCCGCGCGCGCCGAGCGTGACGCCGCGGTGACGGCCGCCCGGCGCGAGGTCGACGAGCTGGCCTCCCGACTCCGCGAGCTGACCGACGTCGCGCACCGCGACGAGGTCGCGCGTGCGCAGCAGCAGCTGCGGATCGAGCAGCTCCAGGCGCGCAGCGTCGACGAGCTCGGCCTCGACCCGGCCGTCCTCGTGGAGGAGCTCGGGCCGCACCGTGAGGTCCCGGTCGCGTCCGACGACGACGAGCCGCGCACAGTGCCCTACGACCGCGCGACCCAGGAGAAGCGGCTCCGCGCCGCCGAGCGCGACCTGGGCCGCCTCGGCAGGGTGAACCCGCTCGCGCTCGAGGAGTTCGCGGCGCTCGAGGAGCGGCACAAGTTCCTCGCGGACCAGCTCGCCGACCTCAAGAAGTCGCGCGCCGACCTCCTGGAGATCGTCAAGGAGATCGACGAGCGGGTCGAGCGGGTGTTCGCGGACGCGTACCGCGACACCGCCGAGCAGTTCGAGCGGGTCTTCGCGCGCATGTTCCCCGGCGGCGAGGGACGGCTCGTGCTCACGGATCCCGACGACATGCTCACGACCGGGATCGAGGTCGAGGCGCGACCGGCGGGCAAGAAGGTCAAGCGGCTCTCGCTGCTGTCCGGCGGCGAGCGGTCGCTCACGGCGGTCGCGCTCCTCGTCGCCATCTTCAAGGCGAGGCCCTCGCCGTTCTACGTCATGGACGAGGTCGAGGCCGCCCTGGACGACGTCAACCTCGGCCGACTGCTCGAGATCTTCCGCGAGCTCCAGGAGGACTCGCAGCTCATCGTCATCACCCACCAGAAGCGCACGATGGAGATCGCCGACGCGCTCTACGGGGTGACGATGCGCGGCGACGGCGTGACGACCGTCATCAGCCAACGGATGAACGAGGCCCGCGAGGACGTCCCGGTGTGAGGGTACCCACCCAGTGGCGAGCACCCCGCCGACCTGCGCCGATGCCCTGAAATCGTTGGAATTCCGGGCCTTGTGAAGATGTGGTGCTGATCGGACCGCCCGGCGTGGCAACGGTCGCGGCGCGTGCGTCGACCCGGATACTGGATCTCATGGTCTGGATGTTCGTGTGGCTGGGGCTCACGCTCGGCGTCGCCGCCGTCGTGTTCCTGTTCGCGAGCGTCGTCGCGCGCTCCGAGGCCCAGTCGTCGGGTGCGCAGGGGGACCGGTCGGCCGACGAGGGCATGCGCGCGTTCTGGCGCGACTTCCGTTCGGGCCTCCGTCGCCGCCGACGCCGGGGAGGCCTCGACGCGCACCACGTGGGGACCGTCCGCATGCCCCGGCCCGTGGACACGAGCATCGACGACTTCTTCACCGCGACCGAGGTGACGTCCAACGCGTACGTCGACGCGGAGGAGCTCACCGACGTCCTGCACCGCGCGCGCGAGCGCGTGCGGCCGCTGCACCCCGGGGAGCGCCCTCCCCAGGCGTGACTGCTGAGTGACCACCGCGTGAGCGTCGCCTCCGTCTGAGAGACTTCCGGGGTGAACGACCTCCTCCCGCTCTGGATCGTCCTCGGCGTCGTCCTCCTCGTCGCCCTCGCCACCGTCGGGACCGTGTCGGTCCGCCGGCGCGCACGCCGCGACGTCGTCGAGCCGCCGCCCGCTGCGCCCTCCGCCCCGCCGACGGCCCCCGCCACCGGGACGCCTCCGCCCGGGACCGCGACCGTCGAGGCCCCGCCCGAGGTCGAGGAGCCGTCGGCGGCCGCGACGGCGCCCGCGATCGAGCGACCCGAGCCCGTCGGCGGACGGCTCGTCCGGCTGCGCGAGCGGCTCGCCCGCTCCGGGTCCCCCCTGGGCGCCCGCCTGCTCTCGGTGCTCTCGCGCGACCACCTCTCGGAGGACGACTGGGACGAGCTCGAAGAGACCCTCCTGCTCGCTGACGTCGGTGCCGGGCCCGCGGGGGAGCTCATCGACGCGCTGCGCACCAAGGTCCGCGTGCTCGGCGTCCGCGACGCCGCGAGCGTGCGCGAGCTCTTGCGCACCGAGCTCGTCGCGCTGGTCGACCCGTCGCTCGACCGCTCGCTCGCCACGTCGCCCAGGACGGGGGAGGACGGCTCGCCGGTCCCGGCCGTCGTGCTCGTCGTGGGCGTCAACGGCACGGGCAAGACCACCACCGTGGGCAAGCTCGCGCGCGTGCTCGTCGCGGAGGACCGCAGCGTCGTCCTCGGCGCGGCGGACACGTTCCGCGCGGCGGCGGCGGACCAGCTCGAGACCTGGGGGTCGCGCGTCGGCGTCCCGACCGTGCGGTCGGACCGCGACGGCGCCGACCCCGCCGCCGTCGCGTTCGACGCCGTGCGCCGCGGCCGCACCGAGGGCGTGGACGTCGTGCTCGTCGACACCGCCGGGCGACTGCAGAACAAGCAGGGCCTCATGGACGAGCTGGGCAAGATCCGGCGCGTCATCACCAAGGAGGCGCCGCTCTCCGAGGTCCTCCTCGTCCTCGACGCGACGACGGGGCAGAACGGGCTCAACCAGGCGCGCGTCTTCGGCGAGGTCGCGGGCGTCACGGGCATCGTCCTGACGAAGCTCGACGGCACCGCGCGCGGCGGCATCGTCGTCGCGGTCCAGCGCGAGCTGGGCGTCCCCGTGAAGCTCGTCGGACTCGGGGAAGGCCCGGACGACCTCGCCCCGTTCGACCCGGAGCAGTTCGTCGACGGCCTCCTCGGCGACTGACGCCGGGGCCCTCTCCGGTCACGACCCTGTCACGTGGCGATCACGAGCGTGTCGCGATCCGGACGCCGGGCGGCCCCTTCGCCGGGGTGAAACGGAACGTTTACGTCCGAGGAGCGCTTGTCACACTCGCGTAACACGGCGACACCGCGGGGGAAACCCGCCCGCACCACCGTAGTCCCCGACCGGCCGCCCGGCTGGCGAGGGGAGATGATCCGATGGAGTGGGACACCGGGGCAACCGCGTGGATGCTGACCTCAGCATCCCTCGTGCTCCTGATGACGCCCGGACTGGCGTTCTTCTACGGCGGCATGGTCCGCGCCAAGTCCGTGCTGAACATGATGATGATGTCGTTCGGCGCGATGGCCGTCGTGGGCGTCGTCTACGTGCTGTGGGGCTGGTCGATGTCCTACGGCGAGGCCGGGACGGGTGGCCTGTTCGCCAACCCGTTCGCGCAGTTCGGCCTGTCGGGGGCGATCACCGACGCCGACGGCAGCGCCGTGGCGAGCACGCTCGGCAACTACCCGAACGTGGTCGACATCGCGTTCCAGGTGACGTTCGCGATCATCACGGTCGCGCTCATTTCGGGTGCGCTCGCCGACCGCGTGAAGTTCGGCACCTGGCTCACCTTCACGGCGATCTGGGTCACCGTCACGTACTTCCCGCTCGCCCACATGGTGTGGGGCGGCGGCTTCCTCTCGGCCAACGAGAACGGTCTCGCCGCGAAGGTGTTCGGGGTGACCGACGGCGCCGCCACGGTCGCGCCGATCGACTTCGCGGGCGGCACCGTCGTCCACATCAACGCCGGTGTCGCGGCGCTCGTGCTCGCGCTCCTCGTCGGCAAGCGCAAGGGCTTCGGCACCGAGCCGATGCGCCCGCACAACCTGCCGTTCGTCATGCTGGGCGCGGCCCTGCTGTGGTTCGGCTGGTTCGGCTTCAACGCGGGCTCCGCGTTCGGCGCCAACGAGACCGCCGGTCTCGCCTGGATCAACACCACGAGCGCCACGGCGGCCGGCATCATCGGCTGGCTCCTCACGGAGAAGATCCGCGACGGGCACGCGACGTCGCTGGGTGCGGCGTCCGGTGTCGTCGCGGGCCTCGTGGCCATCACGCCCGCGGCCGGCGCGCTCAACCCCGTCACGTCGATCGTCCTGGGCCTCGTCGCCGGCGCGCTCTCCGCGCTCGCGGTCGGCCTGAAGTACCGCTTCGGCTACGACGACTCGCTCGACGTCGTCGGCGTCCACCTGGTCTCCGGCCTCTGGGGTACCGTCGCGATCGGCTTCCTCGCCACCGACACCGGCCTCTTCTTCGGCGGCGGCGCGCAGCAGCTCGTCGTCCAGGTGCTCATCGCTCTCGTCGCGATCGTCTTCACCGCGATCACGACGACGGTCATCGGCCTGATCCTCAAGGTCACCATGGGCTGGCGGGTGAGCGAGGACGCCGAGGTCGGCGGCATCGACCTCGCGGTCCACGGCGAGACGGCGTACGAGTCCATCCAGCAGGGCAGCGTCATCAGGGAGGTGCGGGCATGAAGCTCGTCACGGGAATCATCCAGCCCCACCGGCTCGACGACGTGAAGTCGGCGCTCGAGGCCGCGGGCGTGCGGGGCATGACCGTCAGCGAGGCCAGCGGCTACGGCCGCCAGAAGGGCCACACCGAGGTCTACCGCGGCGCCGAGTACACGGTCGACCTGGTCCCCAAGGTCCGCATCGAGGTGCTCGTCGACGACGCCGACTCGACGGCCGTCACGGAGGTCATCGTCAAGGCCGCGCAGACCGGCAAGATCGGCGACGGCAAGGTCTGGAC
>JAQSXO010000150.1 GCA_029256625.1 Cellulosimicrobium sp.
CGAGAGCCGCGGTGTGCCAGGTCGAGGGCGGCCGGTGGATCACTCTCGAGGGCACGATCGAGGTCGTCGAGGACGCGGACGAGGTCGCGGACGCCGTCGTGCGCTACGGCCGTCGCTACCGGACGCTCTCCCCGAACCCCGAGCGCGTCGTGCTCCGGCTCACGCCGGACAAGGTCATGGCCTCGACCTACATGGCCTGACGGCCGGCTCAGGCGACGGTCGCGCTCTCGGTCCCCAGGGGGTGGTCGACGGAGACGACGTCGCCGCGGTGCAGCTGGCGGCCGCGCCGCGTGTCGACCTCGCCGTTGACGCGGACCTCGCCCTCCGTGACGAGCTCGCGTGCCTCGGCGCCCGACTCGGCGAGGCCGGCGAGCTTGAGGAACTGCCCGAGGCGGATGACGTCGTCGGAGATCTCGACCGGGCGGGCGTCGTGGGGGACGTTCATGCCGCCCATTCTCCCCGCTCGCGCGGGGTGGGCACGACGCGGCGCGTCGCGGCCCGCGCGGGCCGCCCGGTAGGCGAAACGCCTCGTCGCGGGGGAGCACGGGCTCCTAGACTCGTCCCATGATCACCCGCATCGATCTTCGAGGACGTTCCCTGTCCGCCCGCGAGCTCGTCGAGACGCTGCCGCGCGCAGAGCTTGGCGTCGAGGACGCGGCGCATCGGGTCGCCCCGATCATCGAGGCGGTCCGCGCGCGCGGTGCGGACGCGCTGCGCGAGTACGCCGAGCGGTTCGACGGCGTGCGCCCGGAGCACCTGCGCGTCCCCGGCGACGCGCTCGCCGACGCCCTCGTACGCCTCGACCCGGACGTCCGGGCGGGACTGGAGGAGGCGATCCGTCGGGTGCGCCTCGTGCACGCCGCGCAGCGTCCGCAGGACTTCACGGTCGAGATCGCGCCCGGTGCGCAGGTCCGCCAGCGCTGGGTGCCGGTGCGCCGCGTCGGGCTCTACGCGCCGGGCGGCCTCGCGGTCTACCCGTCCTCCGTGGTGATGAACGTCGTCGCGGCGCAGGAGGCGGGCGTCCGCAGCCTCGCGGTGGCGTCGCCGCCCCAGAAGGAGAACGGCGGCCTGCCGCACCCGACGATCCTCGCGGCGTGCGCGCTGCTCGGGGTCGACGAGGTCTACGCGGTGGGTGGCGCGCAGGCCGTGGCGATGTTCGCGTACGGCGCGGCGGGCAGCGAGCCGCAGGACGGGGACGTGCTCTGCGAGCCGGTCGACGTCGTGACCGGACCGGGGAACGTCTACGTGGCCGCGGCGAAGCGGCTCGTCCGCGGCGTCGTCGGGATCGACGCCGAGGCCGGTCCCACGGAGATCGCGATCCTCGCGGACGGCAGCGCCGACCCGGGGCACGTGGCAGCCGACCTCATCAGCCAGGCCGAGCACGACCCGCTCGCGGCGGCCGTCCTCGTGACGCCGTCCGTCGAGCTCGCCGCCGCGGTCGAGGCCCGCCTCGCGGACCTCGTGACGGCCACGAAGCACGCCGCGCGCGTCGCGCAGTCCCTCGCCGGTCCGCAGTCCGCGATCGTGCTCGTGGACGACCTCGAGCGTGGTCTCCAGGTGGTCGACGCCTACGGCGCGGAGCACCTCGAGATCCAGGCGGACGGCGCCGCGGCGCTCGCCGAGCGCGTTACGAGCGCGGGCGCGATCTTCGTCGGCCCGTGGTCCCCCGTCTCGCTCGGCGACTACATGGCGGGCTCGAACCACGTGCTCCCGACCGGCGGCTGCGCGCACTTCTCGAGCGGCCTCGGGGTGCACAGCTACGTCAAGGCGGTCCAGGTCGTCGAGTACGACCGCGACGCCCTGGAGGAGCTGGCGGACCGCATCGTCGCCGTCGCGAACGACGAGGACCTGCCGGCCCATGGCGAGGCGGTGCGGGCGCGGTTCCTGTGACCGCTGCGCGCGAGGACCGTGCGCCGGTGCGGCGCGCGGTCCCGCGCGACGCCGACGACCTCGTCGCCCTGCGCGTCCACCTCATGCGCGCGATGGGGGAGGCGGACGCCGAGGACCGTTCCTGGCAGCAACGGGCGACGGAGTGGTTCGCCCGGATGCTCGGCTCCGACGACGTCGTGGCCTTCGTCGTCGACGGACCGGGTCAGGTCGCGGCGTGCGCGCTCGTCGAGCTGCACCGGTCGGTGCCGTCCGCGCGGAACCCGCACGGCACGACGGCGCACCTGTCGAACGTCTGCACGGTCCCCGGAGAGCGCGGCCAGGGCTACGCGCGCGCGTGCGTCGTGGCGGCCCTCGACTGGGCGCGCGCGAGCGGGGCCGACTCGGTCTCCCTGCACGCCACGGCTGACGGCGAGTCGCTCTACCGCGCGCTGGGCTTCGTCGACACGACGTACACGGAGCTGCGCCTGCGGTGGTGACCCGGCTCTCGCCGCCTCAGCGCACGCCGAGGACGAACGGGTGCACCGCCGCCGCGCCGGCCTGCCGCAGCAGGCGCGCCGCGACCGTGAGCGTCCAGCCCGACTCGGTGTAGTCGTCGACGAGGAGCACGCGCCGCCCGGCCAGCCCGGCCCGTGCGGCGTCCGACAGCTCGAGCTGCAGGCGGCCGGCGACGCCCGCGAGGCGCGTCGCGGAGTTCACGTCGTGCCGCCCCGGCTCCTCGCGCCCGGGAACGGGACCGACGGCGCCGATGAGAGGCTTGCCGAGATAGCTCGCGAGCCCGTTCGCGAGGTGGAAGGTCAGGTGGGGACGGGTCACGGAGCGCACCGCGACGACGCCGTCGACGAGCAACCGCCGCTCCGGCGCGCTCGCCGCGCCGTCCTCGTCGGCGTCCGCGTCCGGCGCAGCCTGCGGGGCGGCCTCGTACAGCTCCGGCCACTCGTCGAGCACCCGCGCGGCCGCGCGCCGGAGCGCGACGGGCGTGTCGCCGTCGGGCGTCGCGGGAGAGAAGAGCTCGCGCAGCGGGGCGGACCAGCCGAGCCCGTCGAGCCGCGCGACGGCGCGCCCGGTCTCCGCGAGCTCGTCGGCGCCGAGTCGCCCACGCACGTCGAGTCCCAGGCGGTCCATGCCGCTCGGCCACTGGCGGCGCGCGACGACCTCGACGCCGGGGCGGTCCATGTCGGCGCGCGCGGCGGCGACGGCCTCGGCGTCGGGCAGCGCGGGCAGCGTCACGCCGCCGCACGTGTCGCAGCGCCCGCACCGCCACCCGTCCTCGAGCTCCGGGTCGTCGAGCGCGGCACGCAGGAACGCCATGCGGCACCCGTCCGTCGCCTCGTAGTCGAGCATCGCCTGCTGCTCGGCCGTGCGCGTCGCGTCGACGCGCTCGTAGCGCTCCGCGTCGTACGTCCACGGCTCGCCCGTGGCCTCCCAGCCGCCCTTGACGCGCCGGACGGCGCCGTCGACGTCGAGGACCTTGAGCATGCCCTCGAGACGTGACCGCTTGAGGTCGACCTGCGTCTCGAGCTGCGCGACCGACTGCGTCCCTCCCGTTCCCAGCGCGTCGAGCGTCGTGCGGACCTGGGCCTGGGGCGGGAACGCGGTCGACGCGAACCACTCCCAGATGCGCCGGTCCTCCTCGCCGGGCAGCAGCACGACCACGGCGGAGTCGACGCCACGGCCCGCGCGCCCGACCTGCTGGTAGTAGGCGATGGGGGAGCTCGGCGCGCCGAGGTGCACGACGAACGCGAGGTCGGGCTTGTCGAAGCCCATCCCGAGCGCTGAGGTCGCCACCAGCGCCTTGACCCGGTTCTCCTTGAGGTCCTCCTCCAGGCGCTCGCGCTCGGCCGGGTCCGTCTGGCCCGTGTACGACGCGACGGCGAGGCCGGCGGCGCGGAGCTGGCTCGCGACCTGCTCGGCCGCGGAGACGGTGAGGCAGTAGACGATGCCCGAGCCGTCGACGTCCTGGAGCGCCTCGACGAGCCACGCGACGCGGGTCGGCTGGTCGGGCAGGCGCAGGACGGCGAGGTGGAGCGACTCGCGGTCGAGCCCGCCGCGCAGGACGAGCACGTCCTCGTGGCCCTCCGTCGGTGCGGCGCCCGACGCGTGGGCGGCGGTCACGCCCAGCTGCTCCGCGACGTCCGCGGTCACGCGCGCGTTCGCCGTCGCGGTCGTCGCGAGCACGGGGATGCCGGGCGGCAGGTCGGCGAGCAGCGTGCGGATGCGGCGGTAGTCCGGGCGGAAGTCGTGGCCCCAGTCCGAGATGCAGTGCGCCTCGTCGATGACGACGAGGCCGGCGTCGGCCGCGAGCCGGGGGAGCACCTCGTCGCGGAAGCCGGGGTTGTTGAGGCGCTCGGGCGAGCAGAGCAGCACGTCGACCTCGCCGGCTGCGATCGCCCGGTGGACGTCGTCCCACTCCGTGACGTTGGCCGAGTTGATGGTCACCGCCTTGATGCCCGCCCGGGCCGCGGCCGAGATCTGGTCGCGCATGAGCGCGAGGAGCGGGGAGACGATGACGGTCGGCCCGGCGCCGCGGTCGCGCAGCAGGCGCGTGGCCACGAAGTACACCGCGGACTTGCCCCACCCGGTGCGCTGCACGACGAGCGCACGGCGCCGGAACGCCACGAGCGCCTCGATCGCGCGCCACTGGTCCTCGCGCAGCACCGCGTCGTCGCGCCCGACGAGAGCGCGCAGCGCGGTCTCGGCGTCCTCGCGCAGCGACTGGCCGTCGAGCAGGCCGCGCAGCATGGCGAGCTTGGCCCGCTTGGCGGCCTCCCCGCCGTCGGGCGCCGTGGCGGGAGCGCCGCCGTCGACCGGGGCTCCCGCGCGCGGCGTGGCGACCGCACGCTGCTCCGCCTCCGGCGCGGCCCCCGACGGCGCGGCCCCGGCCCACGGGTCGCCGGACGGGTCGGCGGGCTCGTCGAGCGGCGGCTCGTCGGCCGGGTCGAAGGGCAGGTCGGCGTACGGGTCGGTGGGGCTCACCCGCACGATCGTAGGCGCACCCGCCGACCCTCGGGTCGTCGTGCACAGGGTGCGGCCCGCGAACCCCGAGGACGGGGTCGCGGGCAGCGAGGAGCGTGGACGCAGGGCGTCAGGAGCGCATGTCCATGACCACGCGCCCGTCGATCCTGCCCTCCTCCATCTCGGAGAAGATCGCGTTGACGTCGTCGAGCGGGCGCACCGTGTACGTCGGGCTGATCTTCCCGCGGGCGAAGAAGTCGAGCGCCTCCGCCATGTCCTTGCGCGTCCCGACGATCGACCCGCGCACGGTCAGCCCGAAGAGCACGGTCGTGAAGATGTCGAGCGGGAACTTCTCCGGCGGGAGCCCGACGAGCGAGACCGTACCGCCGCGGCGCAGCGCACCCACGGCCTGCGGGAACGCGTGCGCGTTGACGGCGGTGACGAGCGCACCGTGGACGCCGCCACCCGTCTGCTCCTGGATCTCGGCCGCGGCGTCGGGCGACGTGGCCGCGTTGACCGTGACCTCCGCGCCGTGCTTGCGCGCGAGCGCGAGCTTCTCGTCGTCCACGTCCACCGCGGCGACGCGGCGGCCCATCGCGACCGCGTACTGCACCGCGATGTGCCCGAGGCCGCCGATCCCGGAGACCAGCACCCACTCGCCGGGCTGCGTGTCCGTGACCTTGAGGCCCTTGTAGACGGTGACCCCGGCGCACAGGATCGGGCCGACGGCGGAGAGGTCGACCCCGTCGGGCACCACCGGGCAGTAGCGCGAGTCGACGAGCATGTACTGGCCGAACGAGCCGTCGACCGAGTAGCCGCCGTTCT
This sequence comes from Cellulosimicrobium sp., assembly GCA_029256625.1. GTDB lineage: Bacteria > Actinomycetota > Actinomycetes > Actinomycetales > Cellulomonadaceae > Cellulosimicrobium. The sequence continues at coordinate 5,668 of JAQSXO010000150.1, forward strand.
TCTGGTTCGGGCACAGGGTCTCCCACCCCGTCTCGCAGTACTCGCACTCGCCGCACGCGCTCCACAGCCACGCGTTCCCGACCGTGTCGCCGACCTGGACGCGCGTGACCTGGTCGCCGACCGCGACGACCGTGCCGACGCCCTCGTGGCCGGGCACGAACGGGGGCGCGGGCTTGAGCGGCCAGTCGCCGTGCGCGGCGTGCAGGTCCGTGTGGCACACACCGGTGTAGTCGACCTTGACCAGGGCCTCGTGGGGCCCGGGCGACGGGACCTCGATCTCGTCGACGACCAGGGGCTCGGTGAACGAGCGGACGACGGCGGCGCGCATGGTGGGCATGACGATCACCTCGGTTCTCGGGGAGAGTGGCGGCCGGACCGTGCCGGCGGTCCTGCCTCGTCCTCGACGCTACGCGCGCGGGCGCCGGCCGGCGCGGCGGACGGCGCGACGCGCGACTCACGACCGCGCTGCTCGTGACCTTCGCCCCTCCACGACGAGGGCGAGCGTCCCGGCGACCACGACGACCCACTCGCTCACCGCGGCGAGGACCTGCTGCGTCCCCCCGACGGTCTCGTTCACGCCGAAGAAGCCCACGGTCGTCGACAGGTAGAACGCGGCGAGGGTCAGCGCGCCGAAGCCGACCGCGCCGAGCAGCGGGAGCCAGTTCCGCCACACGAGGACGAGGAGGCCGAGGACGAGACCCGCGACCGCGTTGAGCGCGAAGAGCGGGCCGACGACGTCGATGTCGCGATAGCCCTCGACGAAGAGGACGAGGTGCACGTCGGCGGAGAGCAGGAGGCCGGCGGCGGTCAGCCCGCGCAGGACCCACGCACCGAGCGCTCGACCCTCGCGCACGGGTGGTGTCGGCGGCCCCGTGGTCACGGACATCGTCGTCGCCTCCGCTCGGGTGCGGTCGGGGGGCGGGCGCCCGCACCCCGGTGCTTCAATGGAACCGCCGACGGCGACGTCTCGCGCGCCGGACGGTCGGGGCGGGCCGAGGGCCTGCCCGTCCACGCACCGCGCAAGGAGGCCGGAGATGGACGCACCGCACCCCGCCGTCCCCCCGGGCGCCGCGGTCGCCACGCGCGACGACACCCGCGACGACACCCGCACCCGGCGCCCCGGCCCGGTCCTCCGCGTCCCGCGCGGGGCGACGGCGACGCGGCGGGTCGTCCTCGCCGGGTCGGGAGCGGGCGCGGCGCTCGCGCTGCTCGCGGCGTGCGGCGGCCCCTCGGGGACGCAGGACGGCGGGACGAGCGGCGGTGAGGGCTCAAGGGGCGGCGGGCCCGTCGTCGGGCCCGGGCAGGCGCTCGCGAGCGTCGACGACGTCCCGGTCGGCGGGGCGCTCGCGGTCACCGTGGACGGCGCGCCGCTGCTCGTCACGCAGCCCGAGGAGGGGACGTTCGCCGCCTTCAGCGCGATCTGCACCCACCAGGGGTGCACGGTCGCGCCCGGGGACGGCGAGCTCCTCTGCCCGTGCCACGCCTCCCGCTACGACCTCGCGACCGGCGCCGTGCTCGGTGGGCCCGCGCCGTCGCCCCTGCCCGAGGTGCCCGTGACCGTCGACGGCGGCGAGGTCACCTCGGCCTGACGACGCGCGGGGCCGCCCCGAGGGGGTCCGGCCGTCCGCGGCGCCTGCCCGCGTGCCGGACGTCACGGACGCGGGTGCGCGTGCGGTTCGTAGACTGTCCGGGTGACCCCACCCTCCGTCGCGGGACGGCCCCTGCTCCCGCTGCGCCCCGAGCTCGCCGGCGTCGAGCCGTACGGCGCCCCGCAGCTCGACGTCCCGGTCCTGCTCAACGTCAACGAGAACCCGCACGCGCCGAGCGAGGCGGTCGTCGCGACGATCACGCAGGCTGTGCGCGACGCCGCGGCGGGGCTCAACCGCTACCCCGACCGCGACTTCCTCGGGCTGCGCGCCGACCTCGCGGCGTACCTCGGTACGGAGTCCGGCGTCGCGCTCGCGGCCGAGCAGCTCTGGGCCGCCAACGGGTCGAACGAGATCATGCTCCACGTGCTCCAGGCGTTCGGCGGCCCGGGACGCACCGCCGTCTCCTTCGCCCCGAC
>JAQSXO010000151.1 GCA_029256625.1 Cellulosimicrobium sp.
GCGGCGACCTTGAGCCCGAGGACGAGCTCGTCCATCGCGCGGTCCCCGATGACGTGGAACCCGCCCTGCGTGCCCGCCGCGCCGACCGCGGACAGGTGGTTCGCGATCTGCTCCGCGCTCAGGTAGAGGCTGCCGCGGTCGGCGCGGTCGGGGCCGTCCTGGTAGGGCAGGCGCATCGCCGCGGTGCGCGACCCGATCGACCCGTCCACGTTGAGGTCGCCCGCGATCCCCGTCAGGCCCGGCACGTCCGCGAGGAGCTCGCGCGCGTCGTCCACCGTGGTGCACAGCTCCCCCCGGTACCCGACGACGTGCGCGAGCCCCGAGGAGGCCTCGCGCGTGAGCGCGAGCAGCTCGCGCAGCCCGGCGCGCGTGTCGATGTGCGGTGCGCTCATCTCGTGCACCGACACGATCCCCTGCTCCGCCGCGGCACGCAGCGCCGCGCGGTACAGGGCGGTGCGACGCGCCGGCGAGACGTCGCGCGCGACGTCCCGCGCCACGTGGTGCGCCTCCCCCATGACCCAGCCGGACTCGTCCCACCCCGGCCGCTCCTCCAGGGCGCACCGCCGCGCGAGCGCCGTGGAGACCACGGCCGAGTGCACGTCGACGCGCGCCGCGTACACCGCGCGCCCGCCCGCCGCGGCGTCGAGCTCCTCCCGCGTCGGGGCGCGCCCCTCGGGCCAGGACCGCTCGTCCCACCCGAACGCGAGCACGACGTCGTCGTCCCCGACGTCCGCGGCGGCCTTCGCGACCGCCTCGAGCGCGGCCGCGAGGGTCGTCACGCCGGCGCTCGCGGACAGGTCGACGCCCGCGAGGGCGAGCCCCACCTCGAACAGGTGGACGTGCGCGTCGACGAACCCGGGCGCGACGAGCGCGCCGTCGAGGTCGATCACGCGGTCGGCGCGGGCGGCGAGCCCGTCGGCCGTGTCGTCGGCGCCGATCCAGGCGATGACGCCGTCGTCGACGAGGAGTGCTTCTGCGAACGGGTCGGCCTGGGAGTGGATCACGCCGCCGCGGTACAGGGTTGAGGCCACAATCCTTCACGATACCGCCACAACCGCCCGAACCTCACCCTCCTGGCCGGGCGTCGGCGCAGGTGGGGCCGGGTGTCGTGCACGTCACGGCGTCGGCTCAGACGCTGGAGTACGCGACGACGCCGCGCCGCAGCTTCTCGATCGCCTGGTGCGCCGTGCGTCGCACCGCGGGCGTGGGGGCGGCGGTCGCGACCTGGTCGAGGACGTCGATCACCTGCTTGCACCAGCGCACGAAGTCGCCGGCCGCGATCTCCGAGCCGCGCAGCACGGCGTCGAGGCTGCGGCCCACGGCCCAGCGGTGCACGGCCGTGACGAGGCCCTCGTCGAGCTGGCCGGTCGCGTCGATGTCGTGCGCCTCCTCCAGGTCGTCCACCTCGGACCACACGCGCGTCGTCGCCTCGAGCGCACGGGCGAGCTTGCCGTGAGGGCCGCCGGGGACGTCGGGCTCGCCGTGGTCCTCGCGCCGCCCCGCGTACACGCACGTGGACACGACGGCCGCGAGGGCGGGGGCGTCGAGGTCCTCCCACACGCCGCGGCGCAGGCACTCGGCCAGCAGCAGGTCGTTCTCCGCGTACAGGCGCCGCAGCCACTGGCCGTCGCGCGTGACGCGCAGCCCGGCGCGGCCCGCCCCCCGTCCACCCGCGCCGCCGGAGCCGTCCCCGTCGTCGCGGGAACCGCCCGCGGGCTCCTCCGCGTCCAGGGCATCCTCGAGCGGAGCGACCGGGTCGTCCGCGGCGTCGCCCGGGGCGAGGTAGCCGAGGGTGAGCAGGACGTCGCAGATGCGGTCGAACACGCGCGCGATGGACCCGGTGCGGCCCTCGACGCGGCGCACGAGCTGGTCGTGCTCCTTCTTGAGCCGTGCCCACCGCTCGGCCCAGCGCGCGTGGTCCTCGCGGTCGGGACAGTCGTGGCACGGGTGGGCACGCAGCTGGGCACGCAGGCGCGAGAGCTCGGCGTCGTCCGCCGCGGCCGACCGGGCGCGGGCGGTGCGCCCGGGGCGTGCGCCGGGCTCGTCGAGCGCGCCGAGGGCGTTGCGCAGCGTGGACGCGAGGTCGCGCCGCTGCGCCGGGACGCGCGGGTTGAACGACTTGGGGACCCGGACCTTCGCCACGGTGCGGATGCCGCCGGGCGCGTCGGCCACGGTGAGCTTCTTCACCTGCCGGTCCTGCGTGAGCACGGTGGGGCGCGGCCCGTCGAACCCGGCCCCCTCCCCCGGGTCGAGCACGACGACGTAGCCCGCGCGACGGCCCGACGGTACCTCGACGACGTCCCCGGGGCGCAGCCGCTCGAACGCGGCCACGACCTCCGCGCGGCGCGACCGGCTCGCGGCGCGCGACAGGTCGCCCTCGCGCGCGGTGATGCGCCGCCGCAGCGCCGCGTACTGGGCGAAGTCCCCGAGGTCGCACGTCATGGCGCGGGCGTACCCGTCGAGCGCCTCGGCGTGCGCCTGCGCCTGCTTCGCGAGGCCCACGACGCCGCGGTCGGCCTGGAACTGGGCGAACGACGTCTCCAGCACCTCGCGCGCCCGGTCGCGACCGACCTGCGCGACGAGGTTGACCGCCATGTTGTACGTGGGGCGGAAGCTGGAGCGCAGCGGGTACAGGCGCTTGGACGCCAGGCCCGCGAGGTGCACGGGGTCCAGGCCCGCGTGGTCGACCACGACGGCGTGCCCCTCGACGTCGATGCCGCGCCGCCCCGCACGCCCCGTGAGCTGGGTGTACTCGCCGGGCGTGACGTCCACGTGCGCCGTGCCGTCCCACTTGACGAGCTTCTCCAGCGCGACGGACCGGGCGGGCATGTTGATGCCGAGCGCGAGCGTCTCGGTCGCGAACACGACCTTGACCAGGCCGCGGCTGAACAGCTCCTCGACGGTCTCCTTGAACACCGGCAGCATCCCCGCGTGGTGCGCCGCGATCCCGCGCGCGAGCGACTCCGTCCACGTCCAGTAGCCGAGCACCTCGAGGTCCTCCGCGGGGATGGTCTCGGTGCGCTCCTCCGCGACCCGCCGGATCTCGGCCTCCTCCGCGGGCGAGGTGAGGCGCAGCCCCGCGGCCAGGCACTGCTGGACGGCGCCCTCGCACCCGGCGCGGGAGAAGATGAAGTAGATCGCGGGCAGGAGCCCGTCGGCGTCCAGGGCGTCCACGACGGCGAACCGCGCCGGGGTGCGCCGCGCCCCGAGGGCGCGGTCGGTTCCGGGGCGGCGCCCGCCCCGCCCCCGGTACCCGCGGTCGCCGGGACCGCGCCGCCCGCCCGGGCCCGACGCGCTCGTGCGCGGGGCCGCGCGGAACGCGGCCAGCAGGTCCGGGTTGATGGGCGGGTTCACGCCCGGGTCCGTGGGGTCCACGTGCCCCGCGTACAGGTCGAGCAGGTCCGCGCCGAGCGCCCGGCCGCCGCCCGCGTGCGCGACCCCGGTCGCCGGGTTCGCCGACGCCACGAGCACGTGCTGCCACAGCGGCACGGGACGGCGCTCGCTGACGACGACGGTCGTGTCGCCGCGCACCATCTCCAGCCAGTCGCCGAACTCCTCCGCGTTGGACACGGTCGCGGACAGGGACACGAGCTGGACGTCGTCGGGCAGGTGGATGATGACCTCCTCCCACACGGGCCCGCGGAACCGGTCGGCGAGGTAGTGCACCTCGTCCATGACGACGAACGCGAGGCCGTCGAGCGTGCGCGAGCCCGCGTAGAGCATGTTGCGCAGCACCTCGGTCGTCATGACGACGACGGGCGCCTCACCGTTGATCGTCGTGTCGCCGGTGAGCAGGCCCACCGAGTCGGCGCCGTAGCGGCGCACGAGGTCGCCGTACTTCTGGTTGGACAGCGCCTTGATCGGGGTGGTGTAGAACGCCTTGCGCCCGCCGGCGAGGGCCAGGTGGACGGCGAACTCGCCCACGACCGTCTTGCCGGCACCCGTGGGTGCCGCCACGAGCACGCCACGCCCCTCCTCGAGCGCCTCGCACGCGCGCTCCTGGAAGTCGTCGAGCGGGAAGTCGAGGACCTGCCGGAAGTCCGCGAGCCGGGTGCGGGACGCCGCCTGGCGAGCCCGGGACGCGGCGTAACGGGCGGCGGGCGATTCAGCGGCCGTCATGGTGCCAGCCTACGGTCCGGCGCCGACCTCGCCGGTCGGCGCGCGGGCCGTCCCGTCGCCGGGTCGTCAGCGCGGCGCGGCGGGGCCGGCCGCGCCGTCGAGCACGTGCAGCGCGCCCGGGACGACGTCGACGCGCAGCGGCAGGGGACCCAGGTGCTCCCCGTCGGCGAACGCGTGCGGCGGGGTCGCGCCCGCCTCGGTCGCCGCGACCGTCACCGACGTCGCGCGCAGCGTCCCGACCCCGGGGTTCCCCAGGTGCCGGCCCGCGTACATGCCGGGGAAGATGCGCGCCGCGCCCCAGCGCCCGAACGGACCCGCGACGACGACGTCCAGCAGCCCGTCGTCGAGCGCCGCGCCCGGCGCGATGCGGATCCCGCCGCCGATGCGCGGCCCGTTCGCGACGGACACGAGCGCGCCCGGCGACTCCCACACGAGGGTCAGCCCGGACCTCGGGCGCGCCTCCGGCGCCGGGCCTGCACCGAGGGCGGCCCCGTCGCGCAGGAGGGGCGCCCCGGCGAGCAGGTCGGGCAGCTCGTCGCCCGCGGGCACGCCGCGCAGCGTGACGCGGTACCCGTAGGGGCGGTAGCGCGTGATCTCGGTCAGGGCCGAGCGCGCGTACCGGGACCGGCCCCGCGGCCACGTGGCGGCGTTCGCGTGCGCGTTCACGGCGGCGTCGATCCCCGCGGACAGCACGCCCGCGTACCAGCGCGGCGTGCCGAGGTGCTCGCCCGTGACGCGCGCGGCGTCGACCGCGCGCACGGACGGCGCGGCGCTCGCGGCGGTGCCCAGCGCCGCCAGCAGAGCGTCGACGCACCGGTCCGTGCGGGTCGTGGGCAGGCCGAGGGCGTGCGCGAAGTCGTTGCCCGTGCCGACCGCGACGATGCCGAGCGGCACGCCGGTCCCGGCGGTCGCGTTGACGCCGAGGTGCACCATCCCGTCCCCGCCGACGACGACGAGCGCGTCCACCCCGGGGCTCGCGCCCGTCCGTGGGTCGCGGCCCGTGCCGCGCACGGCGTGGTCGGCGGACTCCTGGGCGAGGGGCAGGCTGGGCGCGCTGAGGTCGACGACGTCGTGCCCGGCCGCGCGCAGCGCCTGGGCGGTGCGCGCGCCGGCCGTGCGACCCCGGCCGCGCCCCGCCGTCGGGTTGACGACGAGCGCGACCGTGCTCACACGCGGCCCCCGCGCCCGGCGGGGCGCGGCCGGGGCGTGCGGCTCACAGGGCGAGCCGTGCGGCGTCGCGCTTGTCGGCGCGCCGGTCGTGGAGGTAGCTGATGCCGAGCGCGGCGAAGTACAGCCCGCAGATGGGCAGCGCCACGAAGATCATCGTCAGCGCGTCGGGCGTCGGGGTCATGACGGCCGCGAACACGAACGCGATGAGCACCGCCCACCGCCAGCCCCTGGCCATGGCGGACGCGCGCAGGAGCCCGGCCGCGTTGAGCGCGACGAGCACCACGGGCAGCACGAACGCGAGACCGAACGCCAGCACGAGGCGCATGACGAAGCTCAGGTATCCCTGCGCGTCGGCGAGATTGGTCGCGCCGTCGGGCACGAACCCGGCGAGGATGTCGACCGCGTGCGGCAGGACCCACCACGCGAGGAACGCGCCGCCGAGGAACAGCGGGACGGACCCGCCGAGGAACGCGAACGCGTACCGCTTCTCGCGGGTCGTCAGACCCGGGGTGATGAACGCCCACAGCTGGTACAGCCACCACGGGCACGTGACGATGACGCCGAGGAAGAGGGAGACCTTGACCTTCATGTCGAGCGCGGAGGCCAGGCCCGAGAAGTTCAGGCTGATGACCTTGCCCTGCTCCTCCGCCGCCTTGAGCAGCGGCGCCTGCAGCGCCTCGAGCAGCGGCTCGTAGAGGAACCACCCGACGATCGCGCCGACCACGAGGCCGCACGCGGCGAGGAAGAGACGCTTGCGCAGCTCCAGGAGGTGCTCGCGGAGCGGCATCCGCCCCTCGGGGTCACGGGAGGTACGTGACACCGACTATCCCTTCGAGGTGTCGCCCGGTTCGGGCGACGTGGTCCCTCCGGTCACGGTCGGCGCGGTGGTGCCGGTCGACGGGGTCGTCGTGCCCGGGCCACCCGCCGCGGGCGGCGGGGTGTCGTCCTCGCGCAGGTCCTTGACCTCGCTCTTGAAGATCTTCAGCGACTGGCCGACGCTCTTGGCCAGGTCCGGGAGCCGGCGCGCGCCGAACAGGAGCAGGATGACGACGACCAGCACGATGATGTGCCAGGGCTTGAGCATGCCCATGGGCTAACTCCTCCTCGAGGCGAACGGCGCTACGCGAGCGAGTCTACGCGGTGAACCCTACGCGTTGAACCGCCGCCACCGGGACCAGACCTGCTCGTCGCGTCGCCGCCGCTCCACGCGCCGCTCCGCCCGCTCGGCGCGCAGCAGGTCCACGCGCTCCTGCAGCACGACCGGGTCGTCGAACAGCGTCGGCGCGGTCGACGGCTGCGCCTCCTCCAGCGCGCGCGACAGCTCGTCGGCCCGCGCGCTCATGTCCGCCGCGACCTGCGACGCGCGCGACAGCTCGCGCCCCAGCGCCTTCACGGAGCGCCACAGGCGCCGCGCGAGGAAGAACGCGCCCACGAGCGTGCCCACGACGAGCAGCGTCCAGACCCAGAACCACATGCCGCCCACCCTAGCCAGCGGCCCGGTCGTCGCCCGACGGGTCGCCCCCGGCGCCCGCGTCCTCGCCCGGCAGGTGCGCGTACGCGGCGAGCGCGGCGCTCGCGGCCTCGCGCACGTCGCGCCCGACCGACGCGGGTTCGACGGCGAGCACGTGCCGCGCCCGCTCGGTGAGGAGCTGGCGCAGCCACACCGGGTTGGTGACGCGCAGGCGCACCTCGAACGCGCCGTCGGGCAGGTTGCGCACGGACTCGACGGGGACCTGCTCGGCGACGGCGCGCGCGGGGCTGGCGAACGTGATGGTCGCGAGCGGCGCGTCCCCGGTGGGCGTGAAGTCCACGTCGGGGTCGACGTCGTGCCCCTCCACGGGCTGGTCGAGCTCGGTGGCGTCGAGGACGCGGTCGACGCGGAACGTGCGGCGCCCGCGGGCGCGGTGGCACCACGCGAGCAGGTAGGCGTGCTCGTCCTGCGTGTGCAGGGACACGGGGTCCACCTCGCGCTCGGACTCCTCGTCGGCGGCGGTCACGTACCGGATGCGCAGGCGGTGGCCCGCGACGAGCGCGCTCGTGATCGCGGCGACCACGCGCGGGTCGCCCTCGGGGGCGAGCTGCACGTCGAGCGCCGCGGCGGCCTCGCCCGTCGCGTCGGTGAGCTTGCGCAGCACCGACTCGACGACGCCCGCGCGCTCCGGGTCGGCCTGCACCGCCGCCGTCTCGCGCATCGCGCGCAGCGCCGCGATGAGCGCCACGGCCTCGCGCGTGCCGAGCCGCAGGGGCCGGGTCATGCCGCGCGCCTCGGTGAGGCGCACGACGCCGCGCTCGATCGAGTCGGCGTCGAAGTCGATGAGGTCGTCCGGCCAGTACCCGGGCGTGCCCGACACCCACAGGGCGTCGACGTCGTCC
>JAQSXO010000152.1 GCA_029256625.1 Cellulosimicrobium sp.
ACCGCTGACGAGCTCGGAACCGTTCCGGGCCGGATGATCTTCGCGCCGGGCCGGGTGAAATGTGCGAAGCAAGAACGAGGGCCCGGTTCCGCGTGCGGAACCGGGCCCTTTCCATGCCCACAACCGGCTGCTGCGTCAGCGGCGGCGGTCGAGCTTGACCTGCCGGTTCACGTCCTTGTAGAGCAGGTAGCGGAACGGCTTGGGGCCGCCCGCGTAGCAGGCCTGCGGGCAGAACGCCCGGAGCCACATGAAGTCGCCCTCCTGGACCTCGACCCAGTCGCCGTTGAGGCGGTAGACGGCCTTGCCCTCGAGCACGTACAGGCCGTGCTCCATGATGTGCGTCTCCGCGAACGGGATGGACCCGCCCGGCTGGAACGTCACGATGTTGACGTGCATGTCGTGCGCGAGGTCGTCGGGGTCGACGAACCGCGTCGTCACCCACACGCCGTCGGTGTCCGGCATCGCGCGCGGCTCGACGTCCTGCTCGCGCGTGACGAACGACGTCGCGGTGTGGCTCGGGATCGGCTCGTACACCTTGCGGATCCACTGGAACGCGGCCTTGGCGTCCGAGCGGTTGTGCAGCGCCCACCGCTCCCCCGCCGCGAGGTAGGCGTACCCGCCCGGCTCGAGCACGTGCTCGACGCCCGCGAGCGTGAGCGTGAGCGTGCCCTCGGTGACGAAGACGACGGACTGCACGGTCTCCTCGTCCTCGCCCTGGTCCGACCCGCCGCCCGGCGAGACCTCCATGACGTACTGCGCGAACGTCGTCGCGAACCCCTCGATCGGCCGGGCGAGCACCCACAGCCGGGTCTTCTCCCAGCCCGGCAGGTTGCTCGTGACGATGTCGCGCAGCACGCCGCGCGGGATCACCGTGTAGGCCTCGGTGACGATCGCGCGGTCGGTGAGCAGCTCGGTCTGGCCGGGCAGGCCCCCCTGCGGGGTGTAGTAGGGGGTGGTCTGGGTCATGGGGGTCACTCCTCGAGATGAAGGCCCGGGCCGACGACGGTCGGTCGCGGCGGGCTGGACAACGGGAAGGTGCGGGGGCGCGGGTCAGCCCGCGACGGGCTGCGGAGCGTGCCCCGAGACGCGGACGGCGTCAAGCCCGGCGCGGTCGAGACCGGTCGCGGCGCGGACCTCGGCCTCGGTGAGCGCGCCGCAGTCGACGCCGCGCCCGAGGAACCAGGCCATCGCCTTGGCCGTGGCGGGCTCGTCGAGCACGCCACCGGCGTCGGGCACGAACCCGACGTACGCGGCGAGGCGCGCGAGCGCCGAGGCCGCGCCCTCGCGGTAGAACGCGTACGTCGCGGCGAACCGGCTCGGGAGCTGCGCGGGGTGCAGGTCCCAGCCCTGGTAGTAGCCGCGCTCGAGCGAGCGGCGCACGAGCCGCCCGTGCAGGCGCCACGCCGCGTCCACGGCCTGCGGGTCGCCGACGGGGAGCACGTTGGTCGAGCCGTCCGACAGGCGCACGCCCGTGCCCGCGACCGCGAGCTGCATGACCGACTTCGCGTGGTCGGCCGCGGGGTGCTCCATCGACTGGTACGCCGCCGCGATGCCGAGCGACGCCGAGTAGTCGTACGTGCCGTAGTGCAGCGCGGTGACCCGCCCGGGCGCCGCGTGCACGAGCCGCGCCACGGTCGCCGTGCCGTCCGCCGCGAGCAGCGCCTGCGGCGTCTCGACCTGCACCTCGAACCGCAGGCTGCCCGGCTCCAGGCCGTTCGCCTGCTCGACGCGCTCGCACGCGACCGCCATCGCCTCGACCTGCTGCGGCGCGGTGACCTTGGCGAGCGTGACGACGAAGCCGTCGGGCAGGCCCGGCTGGCCCTGGGCCGCGCGGGCCGCGACGAGCTCCGCGACGAACAGCGCGAGGGTGCGCACCCCGCGCCGACGCGTCGCGGCCTCGAGGCACTTGATGCGGATCCCGCTGAACGGCGTCGCCGTGCCCTGCGCCTCGGCGCGAGCGAGCTCGCGCGCGGCCGCCGCGACCGCGGCGTCCTCGGCCGCGTCGCCGCGGTCGCCGAACCCGTCCTCGAAGTCGATCCGCAGGTCCTCGATCGCCTCGACGGCGAGCTTGGCGCGCACGCGCTCGGCCACGGCGTCGGCGAGGTCGCCCCCGGACCCCGCGCCGATCCCGAGCAGGTCGACGAGCCGGCGTACCCCACCGGCGCCGCCGCCCGCCGCGTCGACCGCCTCGCGCGCCCGGGCGGCCCACTCGGGCGCGATGCCCGCGGTGTACCGGTCACCGGGCACGTAGACGGTGTGCACGGGCTGGCGCGAGCCGTCGTCGCCCGGGTACCGCGCCTCGAGCTCCGCGTCCCACGGCGCGAGCAGACCGTCGAGCGTCGCGTGCAGCGTGGCGACGCCGTGCTCGCTGAAGCCCTCGCCGAACCCCGCCGGCATCAGGAGGCGTCCTGCTCGTGCGCGACGACGTCCTCGTACGCCGGGAGCGTGAGGAAGTCGACGTAGTGCTCGTTGAGCGCGATGTCCTCGACGAGCGCGGCGGCCCGGTCGTACGGGCCGGCGTCGTACGCCTCGTGCCCGACGTCGTCGCGCAGCCGCGCGGTCTCCTCGCGCAGGAGCGTGCGGACCAGGTCCGCGGTGACCGTCGTGCCCGCACTCTCGCCCGCCGTGAACGACGCGCCCGAGCGCACCCACTGCCACACCTGCGACCGCGAGATCTCCGCGGTGGCGGCGTCCTCCATGAGGTTGTGGATCGCGACCGCCCCGTTGCCAGCGAGCCACGCCGCGACGTACGCGACGGACACGTAGAGGTTGTTGCGCAGCCCGGCCTCGGTGACGTCGCCCTGGGCCGACGACACGTCGAGGAGCTGGTCGGCCGTGACGTGGACCTCGGGCCGCTGCCGGTCGAGCTGGTTGGGCCGCTCGCCGAGGACGCCGTCGAACACCTCGCGGCACACGGGCACGAGGTCCGGGTGCGCGACCCACGAGCCGTCGAACCCGTCGCCGGCTTCGCGCTGCTTGTCGGCGCGCACCTTGTCGAACGCCTGGGCCGTGACCTCGGGCTCGCGACGGTTCGGGATGACCGCGGCCATGCCGCCCATCGCGAACGCGCCGCGCTTGTGGCACGTCTGCACCAGCAGCTCGGTGTACGCGCGCATGAACGGCGCGGTCATGGTGATGGCGCCGCGGTCGGGCAGCGTGAACGACGGGCCCGAGTCGCGGAAGTACTTGATGACGGAGAACAGGTAGTCCCAGCGGCCCGCGTTGAGCCCCGACGCGTGGTCGCGGAGCTCGTAGAGGATCTCGTCCATCTCGAACGCGGCCGGGATGGTCTCGATGAGGACCGTCGCGCGGATCGTCCCGTGCGGGATCTTGAGCGCCTCCTGCGCGTACGTGAAGACGTCGTCCCACAGGCGCGCCTCGAGGTGCGACTCCATCTTCGGCAGGTAGTAGTACGGCCCGGACCCGCGCGAGAGGAGCTCCGCGGCGTTGTGGAAGAAGTGCAGGCCGAAGTCGACGAGCGCACCGACGGCGGGCGTCCCGTCCACCGTCAGGTGCACCTCGTCGAAGTGCCACCCGCGCGGTCGCACGACCATGACGGCGAGCGCGTCGCCGTCCGCCTCGGCGCGCAGCGCGTACTGCTTGCCCTCCGGCGAGGTGAACGCGAGCGTGCGGCGCGTGGCGTCGTGCAGGGCCACCTGGCCCCCGACGACGTTGGCCCAGTGCGGCGTCGACGCGTCCTCGAGGTCCGCGAGCCACACCTTCGCGCCCGAGTTGAGCGCGTTGATCGCCATCTTGGGCGTCGGCGGGCCGGTGATCTCGACGCGGCGGTCCTCGAGGTCGGCGGGCGCGCCGGCGACCGTCCAGTCCCCCGCGCGCACGTCGGCGGTCTCGGGCAGGAAGTCGAGGCGACCGGTGCGGGCGACCTCCTCGCGCCGTGCGGCGCGAGCGGCGAGCAGCTCGTCGCGACGAGCGCCGAACCGGCGCTGGAGGGCCGCGACGAAGTCGAGCGCGTCCGGGGTGAGGATCTCGTCGGACCGCTCGACGGCGGGTCCGTGGACGGCGACGGCCGTGGTGGTGGTCATGGTGTGTCCTTTCTGCAGGGCGGCCGGGCTGACGACGGTGCGTCAGGACCGGGGTGCCGCCCCGACGTGGTGGCCCGACGTGGTGCTCCCCTGAGCCTGCTCCGCACGGGCGCGCTCCGCGACCTCGGCGACGGCGCGCGCGACGGCCTTGGAGACCGCGGGCTCGAACACGCTCGGCACGATGTAGCTCGCGCTGAGCTCCTCGGGCGCGACGGCGTCCGCGATCGCGACGGCCGCGGCGCGCAGCATCTCGTCGCTGATCTCACTCGCGCCGACGTCGAGCAGGCCCCGGAACAGCCCCGGGAAGGCGAGCACGTTGTTGATCTGGTTCGGGTAGTCGCTGCGGCCCGTCGCGACGACGGTCGCGTGCTGCGCCGCGGCGATGGGGTCGACCTCGGGCGTCGGGTTCGCGAGCGCGAAGACGATCGCGTCGTCGGCCATCGTGGCGACGTCGTCCCCCGTGAGGATGTTCGGGCCCGAGACCCCGATGAACACGTCGGCCCCGGCGAGGCCCTCGCGGAGCGTGCCGGTGAAGCCCTCGGCGTTGGTCGTCTCGGCGAGGCGCCGGCGGTGGTCGTCGGTGAGGTTCGCTCCCGGGTGGATCGCGCCGTGGCGGTCGAACGCGACGATGTGCCGCGCGCCCTGGCCCTGGAGCAGGGAGATGATCGCGTTGCCCGCCGCACCGACGCCGGAGACGACGATGCGCACGTCTCCGATCGTCTTGCCGACGACGCGCAGCGCGTTGGTCAGCGCCGCGAGGACGACGATCGCCGTGCCGTGCTGGTCGTCGTGGAACACGGGGATGTCGAGCTCCTCGCGCAGCCGGCGCTCGATCTCGAAGCAGCGCGGCGCCGAGATGTCCTCGAGGTTGATCCCGCCGTACACGGGGGCGATCGCCTTGACCGTGCGGATGATCTCCTCGGTGTCCGTCGTGTCGAGGCACACGGGCCAGGCGTCGACGCCCGCGAACTGCTTGAACAGCGCGGCCTTGCCCTCCATGACGGGCAGCGCGGCGGCCGGGCCGATGTCGCCCAGGCCGAGGACGGCGGTGCCGTCGGTCACGACCGCGACCGTGTTGCGCTTGACCGTCAGGCGGCGCGCGTCCTCGGGGCGCTCGGCGATGGCGAGGCACACGCGCGCCACGCCGGGCGTGTAGGCGCGGGCCAGGTCGGCGCGGTGGCGCAGCGGCACCTTGGGGTTGACCTCGAGCTTCCCGCCGAGGTGCATGAGGAACGTCGCGTCGCTGACGTGGCGCACGGTGATCCCGTCGAGCGCGCTGAGCGCGTCGCGGATGTGCTCGACGTGCGCGGCGTCGACGGTGTCCGCCGTGACGTCGACGACGAGGCGGTCCGCGCCCGACTCCGACACGTCGACACCCGTGATCGCGGCGCCGGTCGCGCTCACCGCGGCGACGAGGTCGCTCGCGGTGCGGTGCCCGCTCGGGGCCTCGACGCGCAGCGTGATGGAGTAGCTCGGGCTGGTCGCGGCGGCCTTCGCCGTCGGGGCCTGCGTCTCCGGAGCCTTCGTCTCGGACGTCATGTTCGTTCCTTCTTCTCGTATGCTGATGCGTGTCTTCCGTGATGCGGAAGGGAGCGCGGGACGGTCCCGCACTGCTCAGGCGAGGTACGCACCCTGCGTCGGGCGGCACCAGGTGGACAGGAGATCGTGAGATGGCCGAGATCTCGGCGGCGACGGAGCCGACGGAGAGCCAGCCGGGCGCACGGCCCGCGAGACCCTCCGGGGGCGTGCAGTCCGTGGACCGGGCGATCGAGCTGCTCGAGCTGCTCGCCGACTTCGGCGGCGAGTCCGGGCTCAGCGAGCTCGCGCAGCACGCCGGGCTGCCCCTGCCGACGATCCACCGGCTGCTGCGGACGCTGCTGGCCCAGGGCTACGTGCGCCAGACGCCGTCGCGGCGCTACACCCTCGGCCCGCGGCTCATCCGGCTCGGCGAGTCCGCCGGGCGCCAGCTCGGCGCGGGCGCCCGCCCGTACCTCGAGCAGCTCGCCCGCGACCTCGGCGAGTCGGCGAACCTCGCGATGATCGACCGCGACATGGCGGTCTACGTCGCCCAGGCGTCGTCGAGCCACTCCATGCGGATGTTCACCGAGGTGGGCCGGCGCGTCTTCACCCACTGCACGGGCGTCGGCAAGGCCGTGCTCGCCCAGCTCCCCGACCAGACGGTGCGGGAGATCATGGGCCGGGTCGGCATGCCGCCCGCGACCGACCAGTCGATCACCGACGTCGACGCGCTCCTCACCGAGCTCGCGGCGACGCGCGAGCGCGGGTACGCGATCGACGACGGCGAGCAGGAGCTCGGCGTACGCTGCTTCGCCGTCGCGGTGCCCGACGCCCCGACCCCCACCGCCCTGTCCGTCTCGGGCCCCGCGGCCCGCGTGACGTACGAGTTCGGGGAGCGGGCCGTGCCGGTGCTGCACCGCGTCGCGAGCGAGCTCACGCGCGAGCTCATCACGGCGGCGCCCTGAGGCGGCGCCGGGGTGCGACGGTGCGGGCGCGCCCTGCCGGACCGCGGGTGCTCCGCGGTCGGGCAGGGCGCGTCCGTCCGTCACGGTCGGCTCAGCAGAACCCGGTGACGGTCGCCCAGGCGCGCGGCTCGGCCGGCTCGCCCTCGCGCTGGACCGTGGCCTCGATGAGGCCGTACGGGCGGTCGGCCGCGTAGAAGACCTCGTTCGGGTTGTCGAGGCCGAACGGCGCGAGGTCCACGAGGAAGTGGTGCTTGTTCGGCATCGAGAACTTGATCTCGGCGATCTCCGGGATCGCCTCGAGGACCGCCTTGCCCATCGCGAACAGGGTCTGCTGCAGCGCGAGGGAATGGGTCGTCGCGAACGCCTCGAGCTGGATCGCGCGGACCTTCGCGTACACGGCGTCGAAGTCGACGTCCGTCGTGGTGTAGCGCCACCGCGAGGTGACCGACGTCGCGAGGATGCGGTCGTCCGTCTCGACGAGCGTCGTGTAGCGGTCGCGCGGGAACCCGTGGAACTCCGAGCCCGTCGACTTGAGCACGACGAGGTCCGTGAGGCCCGAGACGACGAAGACCTCGTCGCCGTCGCGCTGGACGACCGTCGTGCGCGTCTCCTGGTTGTTCCGGACGAACGCGTGGTCGTGCCCGCCGTCCGCGGTCTCGATGCGGTTCCACGAGTACTGCTCGATCTCCCAGCGGCCGCCCTCGATCCACTCGAAGTCCTCGACGAAGTGCCGGCCGAGGCGGATCGCGAAGTCCTCGATCGCGCCGACGCCGTCGCGGGCGAACGCGTAGATCGTGTTCTTCTGGGTGTCGGTGGCGACGCACTTGGAGTTGTCGCCCTCCAAGTGCGTGGCCTCCTGGCCACCCCGCAGCTGCGAGGAGACGTTGAGGTCCGTGATCTCGTGGCGAGGCGTGGCACGGTCGACGCGCACGAGGCGCACCTCCGCCTTGCCCCACTGGTTGTCGCCCAGGACGATGGCCCCGCTGCTCTGCGTGGCCGCCGGCTGCTCGGCGGTCGTGGTGGTGGTGCTCATGTCAGCTCCCTCGATAGGTCGAGTAGGCGAACGGGCTGAGCAGGACGGGGACGTGGTAGTGCTGCTCAGCGCTCGCCACCCGGAAGACGATGA
>JAQSXO010000153.1 GCA_029256625.1 Cellulosimicrobium sp.
CTTCTTCGAGCACGCCCGTGACGTGTACGAGGGCCGGGTCCCGGAGCGTCTGACGAGCACCGAGATCCAGGCGTCGGTCTTCGACCTGGTCCGCGGTGGCTACGACACGCACGAGGTGGACGCGGCGCTGGACCGCCTCGAGGGCGCGTTCATCGCGCGCCAGCGGGCGGAGTACGTCGCGGCGCACGGTCAGCAGGCCTGGATGAACGCGCTCGCGGAGCGCGCCCGCTCCCTCTACGGCCGGCTGGGTCGTCCCGACGGCGAGAAGTTCGCGCTGGCGGAGCGCGGCAAGCCCGCGTACGACGTCGACGACGTGGACGACCTGTGCGACCGGCTCGTCGCCTACTTCGACCGGCAGGTGCCGATCTCGGCCGCGGAGATCCGCTCCGCGACGTTCGGCCGCGCGCGCGGGCGCGACGGCTACGCGGAGGGCCCGGTCGACGCCTTCTTCGCCCGCGCCATCGAGGTCCTGCTCGGCGTCGAGTGACGACGCCCCGCACCCCTCGGCACGCGTGAGCCTCGACCCCCGGACGTCCTCGAACCGGCTGGTGCGGCGTACCGCGTCGTGGCTGGGCGACCTCAACGCCCGGCACCCCTGGAACCACAACGAGCACTTCCACGGCTGGGTGGAGCGGCGCGTGCCCGGCGACGCCCGGGTCGTGCTCGACGTGGGCTGCGGTGCGGGCGCCCTCCTCGGCAGGCTCCGTCGCCGGGCGGACGAGGTCCACGGGATCGACGCCGACGCCGGCATGGTCGCCCAGGCCCGCGCGCGCCACGGTGCGGACCCCGCCGTCACCGTGCGGCTGCTGGGGTTCGACGACGTCCGCACGCCCGACGACGTCCGCTCGCGCCCGGGGCCGGCCGCACCCCCTCCTGGACCGCACGCGGCCGGGCCCGGCGCCTACGACGCGGTGACGATGGTCGCGGTGCTGCACCACCTGGACCTCGACGAGGCCCTCGGGCACGCCCGGGACCTCCTCGCCCCCGGGGGCCGGCTGCTCGTCGTGGGGCTCGCGCGGGTGGCGTCGGCGCGCGACCTCGCCGTCGACGTCGCGTCCGCGGTCCTCAACCCGCTCGTGGGCCTCGTGAAGCACCCCCGCCGAGCCCGGCCCGGCGACGCCGGGCCGGACGCTCCGGGGATGCCCGTGCGGGACCCGCGACACTCCGTCGACGAGGTCGCGCGCACGGCCCGGGCGCTCCTGCCCGGCGCGCGCGTCCGCCGTCGGCTCTTCTTCCGGTACACGCTCGAGTGGACGGCGCCGCGCTGACCGGGCGGCGACCGTGCCCGCGCACCGGCTGCGGCCTGGGAGGATGGGTGCCATGCCCGACAGTCCCGCACGCGCCCCCCGCACCGTGACGATCCTCGGCTCGACCGGGTCGATCGGGACGCAGGCGATCGACGTCGTCAGGACCCACCCGGACCGGTTCCGCGTCGAGGCGCTCTCGGCGGGTGGCGGGGACGTCGACCTGCTCGCGCGCCAGGCCGTGGAGCTCGGGGTGCGCGCCGTCGGGGTCGCGGACCCGCGCCGTGCGGCGGCGCTCGAGGCAGCGCTGGCAGGAGCCGTGGCCGGCCGGGGGGACGTCCCCGAGGTGCTCGCCGGACCCGACGCCGCCGCCGAGCTCGCGGGGCGGGGGAGCGACGTCGTCCTCAACGGCGTCACGGGGTCGGTCGGCCTCGGCCCGACGCTCGCCGCGCTGCGCGCCGGGTCGACGCTCGCGCTCGCGAACAAGGAGTCGCTCGTCGCGGGAGGTGCGCTCGTGCGCGCTGCCCAGCAGCGCCCGGACCAGATCGTCCCGGTGGACTCCGAGCACTCGGCCATCGCCCAGTGCCTGCGCTCCGGGACGCGCGCCGAGGTGCGGCGTCTGATCCTCACCGCCTCGGGCGGGCCGTTCCGCGGCTGGGAGGCCGACGCGGTCAAGGCCGCGACGGTCGAGCAGGCGCTCGCGCACCCCACCTGGGCCATGGGGCCGGTCGTCACCGTGAACTCCGCGAGCCTCATGAACAAGGGCCTCGAGCTCATCGAGGCGCACCTGCTGTTCGACGTCCCGGCCGACGACATCACCGTCGTCGTGCACCCGCAGTCCGTGGTGCACTCGATGGTCGAGTTCGTCGACGGCTCGACGATCGCGCAGGCGTCGCCCCCGGACATGCGCCTGCCCATCGCGCTGGGCCTGTCGTGGCCCGACCGGCTCGACCCGGTGACCCCGCCGTGCGACTGGACGGCCCCGACGTCGTGGACGTTCGAGCCGCTCGACGACGCCGCCTTCCCCGCCGTGAGCCTCGCGCGCGCCGCCGTCGCGGCGAGCGCGACCCACCCGGCCGTGTACAACGCGGCCAACGAGGAGGCCGTCGCCGCGTTCCTCAGCGGACGTGCAGGTTTCGGTGACATCGTGACGACGGTCGAGCGCGTGCTCGCGGCGCACGACGGAACTGGCGCCGACGCCGTGACGTTGGACGACGTGGCGGACGCGGAAGCCTGGGCCCGTGCCCGCGCGCACGAGATCCTGGACCGCCGGTGACGAGCAACCGCTCGGGTGCGTCGAGCACCCGGGCCGAGAAGGAGCAGAGGGAACGATGGCGACGCTGATCGGCATCCTCGTGATCGTGGTCGGGATCGTCGTCTCGATCGCGCTGCACGAGGTCGGGCACATGGTGCCCGCCAAGAGGTTCGGCGTCCGCGTCAGCCAGTACATGGTCGGGTTCGGCCCGACCCTGTGGTCACGCACCAAGGGCGAGACCGAGTACGGGTTCAAGGCGATCCCGCTCGGCGGCTACGTCCGCCTCGTCGGCATGTACCCGCCCGCACCCGCCGGCGCCCGGCCGCGCGGCAACGGCTTCTTCTCGCAGGTCGTCGCCGACGCGCGCGACGCGAGCACCGAGGAGATCCGTCCCGGCGAGGAGCACCGGGCCTTCTACAACCTCTCCGCGCCCAAGAAGGTCGTCGTCATGCTCGGCGGACCCTTCATGAACCTCCTCATCGCGTTCGTGCTCATGGCGATCGTGTGCGTCGGCATCGGCCTGCCCGCGATCACGACGACCGTGGGCTCCGTCTCCGCGTGCGTCCCGTCGGTCGTCGCGACCGAGCAGGAGGAGTGCGCCGCCACCGCCGACCCGTCGCCCGCGGCCGCCGCCGGCCTGGAGCCGGGCGACACGGTCGTGTCGTTCGACGGCGAGGAGGTCACCTCCTGGGACCAGCTCTCCGGGATGATCCGCGGCGCGGGAGGGCAGGCGACCCCGGTCGTCGTCGAGCGCGACGGCGAGCAGGTCGACCTCACCGTCACGCCGGTCGACGTCGAGCGCCAGGTGGTCGCCGAGGACGGGACGCCCGTCGTGGACGAGTCCGGCGACCCGGTGACCGAGCCCGCCGGTTTCGTCGGTTTCACCCCGACGGTCGAGCGGGAGCCCACCGGGATCGGGGTCGCCGCCGAGGCCACGTGGCAGCAGGTGTCCGGCACGGCGGGGATCATCGTGACCCTGCCCGTCAAGGTCTACGAGGCCGCCCAGGCCGCGTTCACCGACGCGCCGCGCGGTCAGGACTCGGTGATGAGCGTCGTCGGGGTCGGCCGCGTCGCGGTCGACGTCGCCGGGGCCGAGAGCCCGGTCCTCGACCGGGTCGTCACGATGCTCATGCTGCTCGCCGCGCTCAACGTCGCCCTGTTCGTCTTCAACCTCATCCCGCTCCTGCCGCTCGACGGCGGGCACGTGGTCAACGCGCTCTACGAGGGGGCCAAGCGCACAGTCGCCCGCGTGCGCGGACGCCCGCGACCCGGCCCGGCCGACCTGGCGCGCATGATGCCGGTCGCGTACGTGATGTTCGTGGTCCTCGTCGGCGTCGGCGCCCTGCTGATCCTCGCCGACATCATCGACCCCGTCCGCCTCACGTAGTCCGCCGCGTCGCCCGGGAGGCGCTGCTCCGGCGGGGGCGCGCGTGGAGGGGCCGCGAAGATGTACGGGACCGAGCGGGAAGGTGACGTCTCGGACAGGTGCGACGTGCGGCGTCGGACGGCCGACGGGGGATACTAGGGGGCGTGAGCGTACCCATCAGTCTCGGAATGCCTGCCGCCCCGCCGCCGGTCCTCGCGCCGCGACGCAAGAGCCGCAAGATCAAGGTCGGCAAGGTGGACGTCGGCGGCGACGCCCCCATCAGCGTCCAGTCGATGACGACGACGCCGACGACGGACATCAACGCCACGCTCCAGCAGATCGCGGAGCTCACGGCGTCGGGCTGCGACATCGTGCGCGTCGCGGTGCCGAGCGCGGACGACGCGCTCGCGCTGCCGGCGATCGCCAAGAAGTCGCAGATCCCGGTGATCGCGGACATCCACTTCCAGCCCAAGTACGTGTTCGCCGCGATCGACGCCGGGTGCGCCGCGGTGCGCGTGAACCCGGGCAACATCCGCAAGTTCGACGACCAGGTCAAGGAGATCGCGAAGGCGGCGTCGGACGCGGGCGTGTCGCTGCGCATCGGCGTGAACGCCGGCTCGCTCGACCCGCGCCTGCTCGCGAAGTACGGCAAGGCGACGCCCGAGGCGCTGGTCGAGTCGGCCGTGTGGGAGGCGTCGCTGTTCGAGGAGCACGGCTTCCACGACTTCAAGATCTCCGTGAAGCACAACGACCCCGTCGTCATGGTGCGGGCGTACGAGCTCCTCGCCGAGGCGGGGGACTGGCCGCTGCACCTCGGCGTGACCGAGGCGGGCCCGGCGTTCCAGGGCACGATCAAGTCGGCGACGGCGTTCGGCGCCCTGCTGAGCAAGGGCATCGGCGACACGATCCGCGTCTCGCTCTCCGCGCCTCCGGTCGAGGAGGTCAAGGTCGGCAACCAGATCCTCCAGGCGCTCAACCTGCGCCCGCGCAAGCTCGAGATCGTCTCGTGCCCCTCGTGCGGCCGCGCCCAGGTGGACGTGTACACGCTCGCGGAGAAGGTCACCGCCGGGCTCGAGGGCATGGAGGTGCCGCTGCGCGTCGCGGTCATGGGCTGCGTCGTCAACGGCCCGGGCGAGGCGCGCGAGGCGGACCTCGGCGTCGCGTCGGGCAACGGCAAGGGCCAGATCTTCGTCAAGGGCGAGGTCGTCAAGACGGTGCCGGAGTCGCTGATCGTGGAGACGCTCATCGAGGAGGCGCTGCGCATCGCGGAGACCATGACGCCGGAGAACGACGCGCAGGCCGGCCCGCCGGTCGTGACGGTCGGCTGACGCCCTCGTGAGCCGCTGGCGCCCGTCCGTCCCGGCCCTGCGGCCCCGGGCGCGGGGCGAGGCCGGTGACGGCGGGCAGGCCAGGGCGCGCGTGCTCGTCGACGCGGACGTCGCGGAGGCCCTGACGGTGTGCGCGGGCGACCCGGTCGCGTCGACGCTCGCGGCGGCGCGGCTCGCGGTCGCGCAGCACGCTGGCCTGCACGCGGCGGGTGGCCAGGCCTGGGGGTTCCCGGCCGTCGGGCCGCTCGAGGCGGTGTGCTGGGCGGGCGCGAACCTCGTCCCGGTGGTGCCCGCGTCGCTCGACGCGTCGCGCGCGCGGACGGCGGTCACGGCGTTCGCCGAGCTCGCGCGGCACGCGGGGCGCCGGTCGTCGTCGGTCGTGGGCGAGCGCGACGCGGTCCTCGCGCTGTGGGAGCTGCTCGCGCCGCACTGGCCGTCGCCGCGCGAGATCCGGGCGAACCAGCCCTCGCTCGCGATCGACCGCGAGCCCGACGTCGCGCCCGACCCCGGGGTGCGGCGGTCCGTCCCGGCCGAGGTGCCCGTCGTCCTCCCGGCGTGCGTGCGCATGTTCACCGAGGAGGTGGGCTACTCGCCGGTCGAGGGCGGCGGCCGCGCGTACGAGGAGCGCGTGCGGTCGCTCGTGCTCGCCGGCCGGTCGTTCGTCCGGCTCGCGGGGAGCGACGGCGCGCCGCACGTCGTCTTCAAGGCCGAGCTCGGCGCGGTGACGCCGCTCGTCGCGCAGGTGCAGGGCGTGTGGGTCGACCCGCGGGACCGCGGACAGGGCCTGGCCGCGCCGGGGATGGCCGCCGTCGTGCACCTCGCCCGCCGGGGCACGCCGGCCGAGGCCACCCGCCGGACGGCGCCTCCCGTGGTCTCGCTGTACGTCAACGACTACAACACGCGCGCCCTCGCCACGTACCGCCGCGTCGGGTTCGAGCAGGTCGGCACGTACGCGACCGTCCTCTTCTGACGGCCCGCGACCGGCGGGCTACTTGAGCAGGCGCGACATCCGCCGGTCGGCGAGCACCTGCCCGCCCGTCTGGCACGTCGCGCAGTACTGCAGGCTGCGGTCGGCGAAGCTCACCTCGCGCACGGTGTCCCCGCACACGGGGCACGGCAGCCCGGTGCGCCCGTGGACGCGCATCCCCGCGCGCTTGGCGTCCTTGAGCTCGGCCGCCGGCTTGCCCGACGCCGCCGCCACGGCCTCGGCGAGCACCTCGCCCACGGCGGCGTGCACCCGGGCGACCTCGTCGGGCGTGAACGAGCGCGTGAGCTTGAAGGGGCTCGTGCGCGCCGCGTGGAGGATGTCGTCGGAGTAGGCGTTCCCGATCCCCGCGATCGACGACTGGTCGCGCAGCAGGCCCTTGACCTGCTGGTTGCGCGCCGCCATGAGCCTCCCCAGGGCCTCGGGCGTGAAGCCGGGGTCGAGCGGCTCGATCCCGAGCGTCTCGATCGCCCGCACCTCCTCGGGGTGCCGGACGACGTGGACCGCGAGCCGCTTGCGCGTCCCTGCCTCGGTGAGGTCGAACCCCGAGCCGTCGTCCAGGCGCACGCGGAGCGCGAGCACCGCCGCCTTGCCGCCGCCGCTGTCGCCGAGCCGGGGACGGACGGGCGTCGTCGGCGCCTTCTCGGACCACCGCAGCCACCCGGCCCGGGCGAGGTGGAAGACGAGGTGGACCTCCTCGTCCGGCCCCGGCGCGGGCGGGCTGCCGACGGGCTGCGCGAGGACGAGGTCGAGCCACTTGCCGTGCCGCCGCGCGCCGGTCACGACGCGGCCGACGAGCGCGCCGACTGGCGGGTCGAACGTCTTGAGCGCGGCGATCTGGGCGACGTCGGCGGCGACGACGGTGCGGCCGGTCGCGC
Source organism: Cellulosimicrobium sp. (assembly GCA_029256625.1). GTDB lineage: Bacteria > Actinomycetota > Actinomycetes > Actinomycetales > Cellulomonadaceae > Cellulosimicrobium. Next base: position 7,057 of record JAQSXO010000153.1, read on the forward strand.
GGTCGTCGAGGAACCGGACCAGGGCCTCGACCTCGGGCAGCTCGGGCATGGGGACATCCTCCCCGCCGGTAGGGTGGGGCGCATGTCTTCCGTCACGTCCGGCGCGCCCGCCGCGGCCTCCACCCGCGTCCGGGGCGCCGACCTCCTGCGCCTGTCCACCCTGTTCGTCCGGACGCTGCGCGAGGACCCGGCCGACGCCGAGGTCGCGAGCCACAAGCTCCTCGTGCGAGCGGGCTACATCCGTCGTGCCGCCCCCGGCATCTACACCTGGCTCCCGCTCGGGCTGCGTGTGCTGCGCAAGGTCGAGGACGTGGTCCGCGAGGAGATGGCCGCCGCGGGCGCGCAGGAGGTGCACTTCCCGGCGCTGCTGCCCAAGGAGCCCTACGAGGCGACGGGCCGCTGGACGGAGTACGGGCCCAACATCTTCCGGCTCAAGGACCGCAAGGAGGGCGACTACCTCCTCGCGCCGACGCACGAGGAGATGTTCACGCTCCTCGTCAAGGACCTGTACTCGTCGTACAAGGACCTGCCGCTGACGATCTACCAGATCCAGAC
>JAQSXO010000154.1 GCA_029256625.1 Cellulosimicrobium sp.
GTCCGTCGAGGGCGCCCACTGGGTCGGCCGCACGGACGCCGAGGCCGAGATCGAGCGCTCGCTCCAGCGCGCCATCGACTCCGGGTACCACACGCCGGGCCACTGACGCCCGGCTCTCAGCACCAGCCACGACGGCGGCCGCTCACCCCCCGGGGTGAGCGGCCGCCGTCGTCCGCCGAGCCCGCGAGGTCGACGCCTACGGGCGGCCCGCGTAGGGCATCGCGTCGGCCCAGCGCATCGCGACCTCGTGCACGGGGCTGCCGGGCTGGCGGGCCTCGATCATCATGCCGTTGCCGGTGTACATCGCGACGTGGCGGATGGTCGACGGGTTCGAGGTGTCGTTGGCGTAGAAGACGAGGTCGCCCGGCCGGAGCTGGTCGTAGGAGATCTTCTGCACGCGCTGGTACTGCGAGCGCGACGTGCGGGTGATGTCGACGCCCGCCGCGGCCCAGGCGCGCGACGTGAGGCCTGAGCAGTCGTAGCCCGGCCCCGTGCCGCCGAACACGTACGGGGCACCGATCTTGGTGCGCGCCCACGCGACCGCGGCCTGGCCCTGCGCCGCGCTGCCGACGCCCGTGCCCGGGGGCGGCGTGACGACCGGCGGCGGGTCGGGGGTCGGCGCGGGAGCCGGGCTCGGCGCGGGGGCAGGAGCCGGAGCCGGCCGCGGCGGGGGCGCGGGCGCGGGCGCCGGGTCCTCCTGGGGCGGGCTGCTCGCCGGGGGCGGCGTCGCGGGGCCGCCCGACGGCGTCCCGGTCGCCGAGGTCTCGACCCGCGCCCGGGCGGCGGCCTCGCGCTCGCTCGCGGCCTGCGCGTCGAGGGCGTCCTGGCGCTCGCGCTCGACGTCGATGCTCGTGGCCCGCGCGCGGGCGAGCTCCTCGAGGAGCGACTCGCGCCGGGTCGCGGACTCCTGCACGGCGTCGTCGAGCGCACCTGACGAGACCTGGGCGGCGGCGAGCGCGTCGCGCGCACGGTCCTCGACCTCGCCCTGGTGCGCGAGCGCCGCGTCGGCCCGGGCACGAGCGGTGTCGGCGACGGCGCGCGCCGTCGCGTGCGCGTCGACCGCGCGTCCCGCGGTGCGGCCGGCGACGCGTTCGGCGTTCTCGCGCTCGACGACCTGGCCCACCCCGTCCGCGTCGAGGACGGCACGCAACGCGTCGAGGTCGGTGGAGCCCTGCCGGGACGCGCGGAAGAGCGCACCCACCGCGGCGCGCGCCTCCGACTCCCCCGTCCGGGCCGTGGCGAGCGCCTCCTGGGCGTCGCGGACCTCCGCGTCGGCCGTCGCGAGCGCGTCCTGGGCGGCGGCGTACTCCTCAGCCGCCGTCTCGACGGCCGCCTCGGCGGCGGACTGCCTGTCCCGCAGGGACGCGAGCTCGCTCTCGACCGCCGCGACGTCCTGGGCAGCACCGTCCGCGGCCTCGCGCGCCGCGCGGACGTCGTCGTCCGACGGCGGGTCGGACGACGCGGAGGGTGCGAGGCCGACGCCGAGGACGAACGCCAGTGCGCCGGCGACGCCCACGGAGGCCAGACGGCGACGCGCGGGCCGACGCCGCGGCGCAGACGGCGCGTCGACGGTGGCCGCGTCGTTCACCGCGGACGGCTCCCGGTCCTGGTCGCTCATCGCACCTCCTCGACACACCGGCCCGGCGTGTCCTGTTGACAGCACCCGCACGAGTCTGCCTAGAAGGTCCGCGATGCGCCATCGGAGAGGCGCACCGCTTCTCACGATGTGGTCTCGCATGGCGAGACGCCTCTGTCGGCCCGGGCGGAACGCGCCTAGCCTCACGAGCATGTCCCGTCGAATGTGTCGCTGACCCCAGCGCACGTTCGCCTGCCCGCGAGCCGTCGTCGACGACGCCCTCGCCGTGGCATCCCGTCCCGCGTGCGCCCCTCGCCGCGGTCGACGGCCGGTCTCCCGCCCTCCCGTCCCCACGGCACCGACCACCCGGCGCGCCGTGCGCCGTCGGCCCCACCCCACCACCCGCAGGAGAGCACCATGAGCACCGAGAACGCCCCCGCCTGGTCCTTCGAGACGCGCCAGGTCCACGCCGGCCAGACCGCCGACCCCACGACCGGCGCCCGTGCGCTGCCGATCTACCAGACCACGTCGTTCGTCTTCCCGGACGCCTCCGTCGCGGCCGACCGCTTCGCGCTCAAGGACCTCGGCCCGATCTACACGCGCATCGGCAACCCGACCCAGGAGGTCGTGGAGAACCGCATCGCGTCGCTCGAGGGCGGCGTCGGCGCGCTCCTCCTCGCGTCCGGGCAGGCCGCCACGACGTTCGCGATCCTCAACGTCGCCGAGGCGGGCGACCACGTCGTCGCCTCCCCGAGCCTCTACGGCGGCACGTACAACCTCCTGCAGTACTCGCTCGCCAAGCTCGGCGTCGAGACGACGTTCGTCACCGACCCGCACGACCCGCAGGCGTGGCGCGACGCCGTGCGTCCGAACACGAAGCTGTTCTTCGGCGAGACGATCCCCAACCCGCAGGCCGACGTCCTCGACATCGAGGCCGTCGCGGCGGTCGCGCACGAGGTGGGCGTGCCGCTGATCGTCGACAACACCGTCGCGACCCCCTACCTGCTGCGGCCGCTCGAGCACGGCGCGGACGTCGTCGTGCACTCGGCGACGAAGTACCTCGGCGGGCACGGCTCCGCGATCGGCGGCGTGATCGTCGACGGCGGCACGTTCGACTACGCGGCCCACCCGGAGCGGTTCCCGAACTACAACACGCCCGACCCGTCGTACAACGGCCTCGTCTACGCGCGCGACCTCGGCGTGGACGGCATCCTCGGCGCGAACCTCGCCTACGTGCTCAAGGCGCGCGTGCAGCTCCTGCGCGACCTGGGCTCGGCGATCTCGCCGTTCAACGCGTTCCTCATCGCCCAGGGCATCGAGACGCTGTCGCTGCGCGTCGAGCGCCACGTCGCCAACGCGCAGAAGGTCGCCGAGTGGCTCGAGGCGCGCGACGACGTCCGCACCGTGCACTACGCCGGACTGGCGTCGAGCCCGTGGCACGCGAACGCCCAGAAGTACCTGCCGCGTGGGGCCGGCGCGGTCCTCGCGTTCGAGCTCGACGGCGGCAGCGAGGCCGGGCAGGCCTTCGTCTCGGCGCTGCAGCTCCACTCCAACGTCGCGAACATCGGCGACGTGCGCTCGCTCGTCATCCACCCGGCCTCGACCACCCACGCCCAGCTCAGCCCCGAGGAGCAGGCGAAGTCCGGCGTGACGCCGGGCCTGGTCCGCCTCGCGGTCGGCATCGAGCACGTCGATGACATCCTCGCGGACCTCGAGCTCGGGTTCACCGCCGCCAAGTCGTCGCTGGGCGCCTGAACGACGGCGCCAGCACGCCCGGCAGAACGACGACGAGGACTGCGATGACGGATCTGGACAGCCGGGGCGCCCTGCGCGCCCCGGCCGTACAGTGGCCGACGGTGAGCCCTGTGAACGACGACCTCCTCTCCCCCGCCCCCGACGCCCGGCGCGACCCCCGGCCGGACGCCTCGGGGCGCGGCGTCGCGCCGTCGCGCGCGCGGGTGAAGGCTCCGGTCCCGGCGACAGGCGCCTGGCGGGACGGGGACCCGGTGGGACGGCGGCGGTTCGCCGACGTCGGCACGTTCGACCTGGAGTCCGGTGCCCGCCTGCCCGACGTCCGCGTCGCGTACGAGACGTGGGGCACGCTCGCGCCGGACGGGTCGAACGCCGTCCTCGTGCTGCACGCCCTCACCGGCGACTCCCACGTCAGCGGTCCTGCCGGGGAGGGGCACGTCACGGCGGGATGGTGGGAGTCGCTCGTCGGTCCCGGCGCGCCGATCGACACCGACCGCTGGTTCGTCGTCGCGCCCAACGTGCTCGGCGGGTGCCAGGGCACCACGGGCCCCGCGGCGACCGCTCCTGACGGGCGTCCCTGGGGCAGCCGCTTCCCGCGCGTCACGACGCGCGACCAGGTCGCGGTCGAGATCGAGCTCGCCCGGTCGCTCGGCATCGCGTCGTGGGCGTTCGTCGTCGGCGCCTCGATGGGCGGGCACCGCGTCCTCGAGTGGGCGCTGCTCGGACCGGAGGCGGGGATCGACGTCGTCTCGCTCGCCGCGATCGCGACGACCGCGCAGACGACCGGCGACCAGATCGCCTGGGCGCACCCGCAGCTCGGCGCGGTCCGCGCCGACCCCGCGTTCCGCGGCGGGGACTACTACGACGCCGCGGACGGCGACGGCCCGCACGTCGGGCTCGGCATCGCGCGGCAGATCGCGCACGCGACCTACCGCTCCGCGCGCGAGCTCGACGAGCGGTTCGGCCGGCTCCCGCAGGGCGGCGAGGACCCGTTCACCGACGGCCGGTACGCCGTGCAGTCGTACCTCGACCACCACGGCGACAAGCTCGCGCGCCGCTTCGACGCGAACTCGTACGTCGTGCTCACCGAGTCGATGCTCACGCACGACCTCGGCCGCGACCGCGGCGGGGTCGAGGCGGCGCTCGCGCAGGTGACCGCGCACGCGCTCGTCGTCGCGGTCGACACGGACCGGCTCTTCCTGCCCGCGGACTGCGCGCGCATCGCGGCCGGGATCCCCCGCGCCGAGCCGCTGCGCACGCTCACGAGCGACTTCGGGCACGACGGGTTCCTCATCGAGTTCGACCAGCTCGGCCCGATCGTCGCTGACTTCCTCGGAGAGCCGGCGCGCGTCCGCGACTGACCGCCGACCGACCTGTCCACGGGGTGGCGCCGTGGCGGGCGTGCCCGTCGCGTCCTGGCACGATGAAGAGATGGACAGCGACGTGACCGAGGCGGCCCAGCACCTGCGCACCCAGTGGGACCGGCTCGACCGGTGGCTGCGGGACCTCGGGGGCGAGCTGGACCGCGACGCCGGTCGCGCGAGCGTGCTCGACGGCTGGACCGTCGGCGAGCTGGTCACGCACCTCGGCCGCGTCATGGAGACCCTCGCGCTGTGCGGGCCGGTGCCCGCCGGGACGGTGCCGTTGACGCTCGCGGAGTATCTCGGTACGTACCCCGAGCGGTCGGAGGAGATCGAGCACGCGACACGAGCGCTCGACGAGGAGATCGCCGACGACCGCCTCGGGCGCGTCCGGGACTTCGCCGCAGCCGGCTTCTCCCGGCTCGACGAGCTCGGCGACCAGCACGTCGTGCAGGCGCGCCGCGGCCCCATCACCCTCCAGGACATGGTGCGCTCACGCGTCCTCGAGCTCGTCGTCCACGCTGACGACCTCGCGCGCACGTTCCCAGGCGTGGTCACCGACCCGGTGGACCACGGCGCGCTCGACGCCGTCGCTGCCGAGCTGTTGCACGTCGTCGTCACGCGCGGCGGCTGGGCGCTCGAGGTACGCGACCCCCGCCTCTGGCTGCGGCTCGCGTGCGGCCGCGTCCCCTACGACGTCGACGAGCTCGCGCGGGCCCTCGAGCCCGTGCACACCTCCGAGGCGGTGCCGGACCTCGGCCGGATGCTCCCGCTGCTCTGACGCGCCACCGTCCCCGGCAGGGTGACGCGCCGCACCCGGGCTCCCCGTGGTCGAGGCGCAGGCAGGACCGTAGGTTGGGGGCATGCTCGCCGCCTACGCCGACCACCTCGACCCCGACGACCCCCTGGCCGGTCTGGTCGTCGGGGACCGTCCCGAACCGGAGCCTCGCGAGCACTGGACCACCGTCGACGTGCGCGCCGCGTCGCTCAACCACCACGACCTGTGGTCGCTACGCGGGGTCGGGCTGCCCGCGGACCGGCTCCCCATGATCCTCGGGACCGACGCCGCGGGCATCGCCCCGGACGGCAGCGAGGTCGTCGTGCACGCGGTGATCGGGGCGGACGGGCACGGGGTCGGACCGACCGAGCGTCGGTCGCTCCTCTCCGAGCGCTACCCCGGCACGCTCGCCGAGCGCGTCGCGGTCCCGACCCACAACCTCGTCCCCAAGCCGCCGGAACTGACGTTCGTCGAGGCGGCCTGCGTGCCCACCGCCTGGCTGACGGCGTACCGCATGCTCTTCACGGCCGGTGGTGCCGCACCCGGGGACCGCGTGCTCGTCCAGGGCGCGGGCGGCGGTGTCGCGACGGCGGCCGTCGCCCTGGGCGCGGCCGCCGGGCTCGAGGTGTGGGTCACGTCCCGCTCGGCGGGCAAGCGCGCCGGGGCCGCGCGGCTCGGGGCGGCCGCGACGTTCGAGCCCGGTGCGCGCCTGCCGGCGCCGGTCGACGTCGTCGTGGAGACCGTCGGCCAGGCGACCTGGCGCCACTCCTTGCGCGCGGTGCGCCCGGGCGGGACCGTCGTCGTCGCCGGGGCCACGAGCGGGGACGCGTCGCCCGCCGAGCTGACCCGCGTCTTCTTCCACGAGATCCGCATCCAGGGCGTGACGATGGGGACGCGCGACGACCTCGCGGCGCTGCTCCGGTTCCTCGCGCGGAGCGAGGTGCGGCCCGTCGTCGACCAGGTGCTGCCCCTCGCGCGCGCACGTGACGGGCTCGCTCGGCTCGCCGCCGGGGAGCAGTTCGGCAAGGTGGTGCTCACGCCGTGACGTCCCCCGGCTGGGGCCCCGACGTCCTCGGCGCCGGGTACGAGCAGTGCACGGTCGAGCTGGACCCCGACGACGAGGGCGAGGTCGTCGTGACCGTCGTCCGCCACGCGCCGGCGACCGACGAGCCGATCCGGCCGGCACGCGCGGTGCTGTACCTCCACGGCTGGAGCGACTACTTCTTCCAGACCGAGCTCGCCGAGACCTGGCGCGCGCTCGGCGCGGCGTTCTACGCCGTGGACCTCCGCAAGTACGGGCGCAGCCTGCGCCCCCACCAGACCCCCGGGTACGCCGACCACCTCACCGAGTACGACGCCGACATCGCCGCAGCGCTCGACGTCGTCCGGGCGGATCTCGGCGCGTATGCCGCGATCATGCTCATGGGTCACTCCACCGGGGGCCTCGTCGCGGCGCTCTGGGCGCACCGGCACCCCGGCGTCGTGCGCGGCCTGGTGCTCAACAGCCCGTGGCTCGAGCTCCAGGGGTCGTCCGTCGCCCGGACCGTCTCAGGACCCGCGATCCGGCAGCTCGCGCGCTTCCAGCCGCGGACCCCGCTGCCGAACGTCGACCCCGGCTACTACGCGCGGACCCTGCGCGACCGTGACGACGGCGCCTGGGTCATCGACGACGCCTGGCGCCCCGTCCCGTCGTTCCCCGTCCGTGCCGGCTGGCTCCGCGCGGTCATCTCCGGCCACGCGCGCGTGGCAGCCGGGCTCACCATCGACTGTCCGGTGCTCGTGCTCCTCGCCGAGAGGTCGCTCTTCAGCACGCGATGGTCCGAGGACATGCGGTCCGCCGACATCGTCCTCGACGTCGAGCCGCTGGCGCGACGCGCCGCGCACCTCGGTCAGGTCGTCACCATCGTCCGCATCCCCGGCGGGATGCACGACCTCTCGCTCTCCGCCCCCGCCGCACGGGCACGCTTCTTCACCGAGATCGTGCGCTGGTCCGCGGCCTATGGCTGGGCCTGAGCCGGCATGTGGCGGCTCAGGCGCGGGTACGTGAATGCAGAAATGCCGAAGGCCCACCCCGTGTGGGGTGGGCCTTCGGTGAAGGGTTGTCCGGCGGCGTCCTACTCTCCCACCCCGTCTCCAG
>JAQSXO010000155.1 GCA_029256625.1 Cellulosimicrobium sp.
CGGCGAGACGGTGTTCGCCGAGCTGCGCGAGGACCTCGTCGAGACGGTGACCTCGCTCCCGCTGTCGACCGTCGAGCGCGCCGGCACGGGCGACCTCGTGGCGCGCACGACCAACGACGTCGACCGGATCCAGCACGCGGTGCGGTTCGGCGTGCCGCAGCTGCTCGTCGCCGTCGTGACGCTCGTGCTCACGGTCGTCGCGTCGGTCGTCGTCGCCCCGCTCGTCGCGATCGCCCTGTTCGTCGGCGTCCCGCTGCTCGTCGTCGTCTCGCGCTGGTACCTCAAGCGCGCGTCGGCGGGCTACCAGCGGGAGGCCGCCGCGTACGCGACGCTCAACGGCACCATCACGGAGAACGTGGAAGGCGCACGCACGGTCGACGCGCTCTCGCTCACCGAGCGGCGCAAGGCCCGCGTGCGGGCCGACCTCACCGAGGCGTACGAGTCCGAGCGGTACACGCTCGGGCTGCGCACCGTGCTGTTCCCGGGCATCGACCTCGCCATCGCGATCGCGCCGGTCGCCGCGCTCGTGTGGGGCGCGTGGCTGCTCTCCCAGGGCCAGACGACGCTCGGTGCCGTCGCCACGGTCACGACCTACGCGTTCCAGCTCGCCGGGCCGGTGTGGAACCTCATCTTCTGGCTCGACGAGATCCAGGTCGCCGCGGCGTCGTACGCGCGCATCGTCGGCGTCGCGCAGGTCCCCGGCGACCGCGCCGCGACGGGCGACGTGCCCGACGGCGACCGGCTCGTCGCGCGCGACGTCGAGTACGCCTACCGCGAGGGCCACCCCGTGCTGCACGGCGTCTCTCTCGACCTCGAGCCGGGCGAGCGGCTGGCCGTCGTCGGCCCGTCCGGCGCGGGCAAGTCGACGCTGGGACGCATGCTCGCCGGCATCCACCCGCCCACGGCCGGCTCGGTCCGCTCGGGCGGCGTCCGCCTCGTCGACCTGCCGCTGGAGGACCTGCGCCGCGAGGTCGCGCTCGTCACGCAGGAGCACCACGTGTTCGTCGGCACGCTCGCCGACAACCTGCGGCTGGCCAAGGTCGACGCGAACGACGCCGAGCTCCGCGACGCGCTCGACGCCGTGGACGCGCGCGGGTGGGCCGAGTCCCTGCCCGACGGGCTGGAGACGACGGTCGGGTCGGGCGGGCACGTGCTCACGCCCGCGCAGGCGCAGCAGGTCGCGCTCGCGCGGCTCGTGCTGCTCGACCCGCACACGCTCGTGCTCGACGAGGCGACGTCGCTCCTCGACCCGCGCGCGGCACGGCACCTCGAGCGCTCGCTCGACGCCGTGCTCGCAGGCCGGACCGTGGTCGCGATCGCGCACCGCCTGCACACCGCGCACGACGCCGACCGCGTCGCCGTGGTCGACGCCGGCCGCATCAGCGAGATCGGACCCCATGACGAGCTCGTCGCAGCAGGCGGCGACTACGCCCGGCTCTGGCACTCCTGGCAGCAGGAGTAGAGCCGGTCGGTGCCAAGATGGTGCTGATGCCTGACACCACGAGCGACGCCCCGCACGACCTCCCGACCCTCCCGGCTCCCTGGCGGGCCCGCGTCCCCGGCTACGCCGACATCGACGCGCTCGTCGGGCTGCGGCGCCTGGACAAGCTCCAGGGGACCGGCTCGACGCACGTCGACCCCGCGGGGATCGAGTCCGAGGTCGCGGGGCTGGCCTCGTGGACGCGGCGCCAGCTCGTCGCCGTCGGGCCGGACGACGTCCCGCGGGCCTGGATCACCGTGCACGACCGCGCCGCGGGGCGGGCGACGGTCTGGGGCTACTTCGACCGCGACGTGCACGACGTCGACGCGATCGCCGACGCGTTCTACCGCTGGGCGGAGCGCACGGCGGTCGCGATGGCGGGCCTGCGCGGCGTCACGGCGACGCGCCTCGACGAGAGCCCGTTCGCGGAGGACACGCGCCAGGCGGGGTGGCTCACCCGGGCCGGGTACGCGAGACGGCGCAGCTGGCTGCACATGACGCGCCCGGTCGTCGCGGAGGAGGCCGCGCTCGCGCCGCGCGCGGGCGTCAGGGTGCGCCCCGTCGAGCGGCACGAGAACGGGATGCCCGTGGCGGCGGACCTGCAGGTCGTGCACCAGATGCTGGAGACGTCCTTCCAGGACCACTTCAACTCCTACCGGGAGAGCTTCTCGGAGTTCGTGCAACGCCTGCGCGAGGACCCCGGCCACAGCTGGGACCACTGGTGGCTCGCGTACGTGGAGACCGACGACGGACACCGCGTGCCCGCCGGCACCGTGGTGTGCTCGTCCCTCGCCGCGCACGACGGCGGGGCGCGCGGCACCTACGTCGAGTACATCGGGGTGACGCGGGCCGCCCGCGGCCGCGGCGTGGCGAAGTCGCTGTTGGCCACCGTGATCGCGGACGCCGCACGGGACGGTCGCGACCGCGTGGCGCTCGAGGTCGACGCGGACTCCCCGACCAGCGCCGACCAGCTCTACCGCTCGCTCGGCTGGGAGACGGACTACGTCACCGAGTCGTGGTTCAAGGACCTCGACCTCGACGACTGACGCCCCGCCCGGCGGCCGAGGCACCTTGGGCGGGCACGGCACCTCTCCACGTCCGAGGGGCCGCCGCGGTCCGGGCGCCGCGCCTCAGCCGCCGGGAAGGCCGGCGATCCCCGCGTCCTCACCGCGCGCGCGGCGCTTGCCGCCGGCGGCCTCGTCGCGCACGAGGCGGATCCAGAGCAGCACCGCGAAGCCGCCGAACACCCACCACTGCAGCGCGTAGAAGAGGTTCTGCAGGTTGAGGCCCGTGCCGCCCTCGATCGTCGGGCGCGGGAGCTGCGCGGGCCCGCCCTCGTCCGCCGACGGCTGCGCTGGTTCGGACGACAGCAGCACGAGGTACCCCGAGTACATCGGTCCGCCCCACTCGTTGACGAGCGCCCCGGTCGAGATGGCGTCCGTGAGTCCGGGCGCCGTCCCGCCCTGGCCCGCGGCCTCCGAGGCCTGCAGGTACCCGGTGAGCCGCACGACGCCGTCCGGGGGGTCGAGCGCGACGCTCTCCTCGGGCGTGGCGACCCAGCCGCGGACCACGGGCAGCACGGGTGCGCCGGAGAGGTCGGCCCACGACTCCCCCTGCGTCCCGTCGTCGGTCACGTGCAGCGGCGTGAGGACGAGGTAGCCCACCCGGCCGTCGAGAGCACGGTTCTCCACGAGGAGCTGACCCTCCGGGTCGTACTCCCCCTCGACCCAGGCCTGCCGACCGACGAGCTCGCCCGGGAAGGACGACTGCGGCGGGAGCAGCACCCCGACGCCCTCGGGCCCGGCGGCCTCGAGCTCCGCGGCCTCCTGCTGCGCCGCGAGGTCGGCACGCTGCTGCGCGCGGTCGAGCTGCCAGACGCCGAGCCGTGCGCACACGGCCGCGGCCAGGAGGAACAGCACGAGCAGGCCGACCACGCGGGGCTGGCGGGCGACCGCCCAGAACGAACGCGGGGCGGTGGGCTCGGGCACGCCCCCACGGTAGCCGGGCTGCCTGCGAGAACCCGCATCGCCGGCGTCGTACCGGGCGAACCTCACACCGGTGTGGTCCGATGGGTGCCCGGGGAACGAGACGGACGACGGGCCGGCGACGAGGCCGGCGCCCGAGAGGAGCACCCTTGACGCACCGCGCCCGACGCCACCGCCTGCGGTTCGCCGCCACCGCCATCCTTGTGCTCGCGGCCGGCGCGGTCGCCGCCCCCGCCGCCGCGGCGGACTTCCCGATCGAGGAGCCGTTCGGGAGCACGACGCCGAACGACCCGGCCTGGGTCCCGTTCGGGGAGGCGACGCTCACGGGTGAGGGCGACGGGTGGCTCCGGCTCACCGACGTCGACACGACCAACGGCGGGTTCGGCGGCTACGTGCTCGACAGCGCGTTCCCGACGGACCTCGGCGTGGTGGTCGAGTTCGAGTACGCGACGTGGGGCGGCCAGGAGCTCGGCGGCAACCGCGGCGACGGCTTCTCGTTCTTCCTCCTGGACGGGTCGTTCCCCGCCGCGGTCGGCGGGGACGGCGGGGCGCTCGGGTACACGTTCCTCCAGGGCGGCTACGCGGGCGTCGGGTTCGACGAGTTCGGCAACTTCTCGGCCGGCGTCGGCGGCCCGGGACCGCAGCCGGGATTCGTCTCCGTGCGCGGCTCCTACGCCGCGGACACCCCGTGGGGCTACCTCACCGGAGCACCTGGGCCCGGCGGCACGGTCGAGACGGTGCCCCCGGGCGGCGGAGACCCGAGCCGGGAGTTCGTCCGCACGGTGCGCGTCGTGATGACCCCGGCGCCGAGCACCGACCTCCTCTCGGTGTGGAGCGACTCGGGCCCCGGCACGGACCTCGAGCCGGTCATCAGCCAGTTCGACATCGGCGGCGCCGACGGCCAGCCGGCGCTCCCGGAGACGTTCAAGCTCGGCTTCGGGGCGTCCACCGGCGGCGCGACGAACTACCACGAGATCCGGGACCTGCGCGTCGTCGTCCCGACCGTCCTCACCGTCGAGAAGACGACGAGCACGCCGGTCGTCGAGTCCGGCGGGCGTGTGTCGTACCAGGTGGAGGTGACGAACGAGTACGTCAACGACGTGGTCGGCGCGCGGGTCGTCGACGACGTCCCGGCCGGCCTCACCGACGTCACCTGGACCTGCACCGCGACCGGCGGCGCGGCCTGCGGGGCGGCGTCGGGGTCGGGCAACGCGATCGACACGACCGTCGACCTGCCCCGGCTCACCGGTCCCACGCCCACGGCGTCGGCGGTCCTCACCGTGACCGGGACCGCGCCGTTCGTCGACGACCAGACGGTCCTGACGAACACCGCCGAGGTCGTCGCGCCGCCCGACCGCGAGGACCTCACGGAGAACACCTCGACCGTCGACGTGACGGTGCTGCCCGCCGCGGACCTCGCGGTCGCGAAGGAGCTCACCAGCCCGTCGCCGCTCGTGCTCGGCGACCCCGTCGAGTACGTCGTCGACGTGACGAACGAGGGACCCGGCGACGCCCGCGGCGTCGTGGTCGCCGACGCCCTGCCGGCGGCGATCGACCCGGCGAGCGTCGTCGCCGAGGGGTGCACCCTCGAGGGCACGACGCTCGTGTGCCCGGTCGGTCCCCTCGCCGCCGGCGCGGAGACGTCGTTCACGATCACGGGCACCGTCGGGCCCGACCCCGCGGCGTGCTCGGCGGGCGACGTCGTGCAGCGCGCCCGCGTGACCTCGACGTCCGGGGACCCGCACCCGTCGAACGACGCCGCAGAGGTCGCGACGCCGTGCGTCGTGCCGGTCGCGCTGACCGTCGCGAAGGCCGGCCCCGCGCAGGTGGCCGGGGGCGCGGAGCTCCGGTGGGAGGTCGTCGTGACCAACGACGGGCCCGCCGCGGCGCCGGGCACGGTCATCCAGGACGCCGTGCCCGACGCCGTCACCGGCGTCTCGTGGACGTGCAGCGTCTCGGACGGGTCGGCGTGCGACGCGCCGTCGGGCACCGGGAACGACGTCGCCACGACCGCGACCGTCCCCGCGGGCGGGACGGCGACCGTCGTCGTGACGGGCACGGCGCCCCCGGCGGGGGGCACGGTGACGAACACCGCGACGGTCGCGCCGTGCGCGGCCTGCGTCGACGGCGGCGACGGTCCGCACGAGGCGACGGCGACGACCACGGTCACGGCCGCCCCCGTCCCCGGCCCCGGACCGCGACAGCCCGGCACGTCCGGGCCCGGCCTCGCGACGACCGGCGTGGACGTCGTCGCCGCGGGCGCCGCGGCCCTGGTCGCCGTCGCGCTGGGCGCCGGGCTCGCGCTCCACGGCAGCAGGGCCTGCCGCCGGACCTGAGTCCGGGACCTAGGACCTTTTCTGCGGTCCCGGGCGGACGTCACACCGCCCGGGGCCGTCACGAACCGTGCAGGGCCTCGGTCGATGCGGTTGTATGAAGCCGTAGTCGTTCACGAACCCTTCCCCCTGCAGGAGCGTGAGATGAGCACGACCACCGCCACCGAGTCCACCGCCTGGCGACCCGCCGAGGTCGCCCCGCTCGACGACGACACCCTGCGTCGCGTCGACGCCTGGTGGCGCGCGGCGAACTACCTGTCCGTCGGGCAGATCTACCTGCTCGACAACCCGCTGCTGCGCACGCCGCTGGACCGCGAGGACGTCAAGCCGCGCCTGCTGGGCCACTGGGGCACGACCCCCGGCCTCAACTTCCTCTACGCGCACCTCAACCGCGCGATCGCGCAGCGCCGCCAGTCGACGATCTACGTCGCGGGCCCCGGCCACGGCGGCCCCGGCCTCGTGGCGAACGCCTACCTCGAGGGCACGTACTCCGAGACCTACTCGGACGTCACGCAGGACGCCGAGGGTCTGCGCCGGCTCTTCCGCCAGTTCTCCTTCCCCGGCGGCATCCCGAGCCACGTCGCGCCGGAGACCCCCGGGTCGATCCACGAGGGCGGCGAGCTCGGCTACGCGCTCTCGCACGCGTACGGCGCCGCGTTCGACAACCCCGACCTGCTCGTCGCCGCGGTCGTCGGCGACGGCGAGGCGGAGACGGGCCCGCTCGCGACGAGCTGGCACTCGAACAAGTTCGTCAACGCGCGCAACGACGGCGTCGTGCTGCCGATCCTGCACCTCAACGGGTACAAGATCGCCAACCCCACGGTGCTCGCGCGCATCAGCGACGACGAGCTGCGCGACCTCATGATCGGCTACGGCCACACGCCGTACTTCTTCACGGGCGGGTTCGACGGCGAGGACCACTTCGAGGTGCACCGCCGCTTCGCGCAGCTCCTCGACGAGGTGCTCAACCACATCGCGCAGATCAAGGCCGACGCCGCGGCGGGGAACGACGAGCGTCCCGCCTGGCCGATGATCGTCTTCCGCACGCCCAAGGGCTGGACCTGCCCGCCCGTCATCGACGGCAAGAAGACCGAGGACTCGTGGCGCGCGCACCAGGTGCCGCTCGCGAGCGCCCGGGACACCCCGGAGCACCTCGAGGTGCTGCGCGGCTGGCTCGAGTCCTACCGGGCCGACGAGCTGTTCGACGAGGACGGCCGCCTGGTCGACGACGTCGCGGCGCTCGCCCCCGAGGGCACGCTCCGCATGAGCGACAACCCGCACGCGAACGGCGGCCTCCTGCTCAAGGACCTGCGCCTGCCGGACTTCCGCGACTACGCCGTGGACGTCACGGGGCCGGGCAGCAGCATCGCCGAGTCGACGCGCGTCCTCGGGCAGTGGCTCACCGACGTCGTGCGGAAGAACCCGGACAACTTCCGGATCTTCGGCCCCGACGAGACGGCGTCGAACCGCCTCCAGGCGGTGTACGAGGTCACGGACAAGCAGTGGAACGCCGACTTCTTCGGGCCCGACGTCGACGAGCACCTCGCGCGCGCCGGACGCGTCATGGAGATGCTCTCGGAGCACCAGTGCCAGGGATGGCTCGAGGGCTACCTGCTCACCGGGCGGCACGGCCTGTTCACGAGCTACGAGGCCTTCATCCACATCGTCGACTCGATGTTCAACCAGCACGCGAAGTGGCTCAAGGTCACGAACCACATCCCGTGGCGGCGCCCGGTCGCGAGCCTCAACTACCTGCTGTCGAGCCACGTGTGGCGCCAGGACCACAACGGCTTC